>JALYXG010000514.1 GCA_030947205.1 Chloroflexota bacterium | reverse complement strand
ATCAGTCAGCTTTCGCCGTGACGATCTCCCAACCCACCAGCGCGTCTGTAGAGGATCTGCTGACCGCCTACATCAATGCGTGGAAGGCCGGGCAGTTCGGCGCCGCACAGGGCGACACCCTGCGCTTCGACGCCCCCGTGACGACCGGACGTCTCGGTACCGAGCCGCTCAGTTCGGTGCATTTCGCCTACACGGATCGGGCAACCAACACTCCGGGCGAGAGGACGACGTGGTTCGCGCGGCACCGGGACTTCGCACTACAGATGGAAGCGTTCTCGGTACCGGGGAAAGCGGCCCCGCCGCGCGCCGCGACGACGAACGCCATCGTCAACTCCGTCAAGTTCCTTACGTAGCAACGGTCGCGGTCCGGCGCGAGCGCCGACCGGGAGTAGCGCGGCGCTCGCCGCATATGACGAGGGTGGCGATGGCACTCAGCTGGCAAACCGTCGAAGACTCGGACATCTATCGCTGGTTCCACCTGCACGAGACCGGGCGCGCGCCGGGCGACGACGGCACAGTGGTCGTCCATCTCCAGCCGGGGACCTTCCAGTCATTCATCGCCATCGAGATCGCCCTCGACGCGGCGCGGGAGGTGCGCCGCGCGACGTTGACGCTCGACCGTGCCTGGCTCGCGCAGCCGGGGATTCCCGCCGCGAGCGGCGGCGACCTCGCCGCCAGTTTCCTCGGCGACCTGGCGCGCGAGCACGCTGCGGCGCTCGATCTTGCGAACGGCATCCGGCAGGGGCTGGCGAGCAATCCGGGCACAATCGTCCGGGCCGGCGCGCTCGGACACCCGGCCACGCTGTCGCCCGAGGTCGCGGACGCGCTCGACGTTTTCAGGGGGCGGCGGGACCGTGCCGAACTGCGCGATGCTCTGCCCCATGTGACGCTCGATCACGCGGCGGACGGCGGGCGCCGCGTGCGGATTACGCTGACGTACGCCGCGACCGAGCCAACTGTAGAAGGGAAGAGGCCGATGGCGACGATGAGCGACGAGATGTACCGCAGCCTGTTCGCCCAGACGAGCGACCTGCCCGCCGGGATGACGATGCCCCAGGACAGCCGCGCGCGCGGCGCCGATCCCGGCGACGACGCTTTTCGTCAGTACGGCGGCACCCACGCCGGCCTGACTCGTTGGGAATCCGACAGCGGCCCGATCAACCGGCTGATAGACATCCGCGCCGTCTTTCCCGACGCGCGGGCGGCAACCGACTACGCCCGCGCCGCGCTGCACGCGCAGATGGAGGGGATGCCGGCGATCCCGGACGCGCCGACGGTGGGGGAGAACTGCGTCGTGGTCGGGGGGCGGTTCCCGGACCCGTTCGGCGGCGCGGGGCACACCAGCGTCTGCTATCTGTTTACGGTGGGGCCGGTGTGGGTCAAACTGTTCGCGGCGGACTACAGCAACACGTTGATGATCGTGCCGATGGTCCACGGGATCGCGCAGAATATCGCGCGGCGGATCGCGGCGGCGCTGCCGGTGCCGGGTAGACAGAAGGCGACGCCCTGGTGGCGCAAGGTCTTCCCCTGAGTACGCGTAGACGGTCAGGAGCGATACATGACACGCATGGATCTCGTAGAGGCGGCGCGGGGGGACCGGCCGCTCGATTTAGTCATTCGCGGTGGGCGGATGGTCAATGTCTACACCGGCGAGATTGCGCGGGCGGACATCGGCATCTTCGGGGATCGGATTGCGGTCGTTGATTTCGGAGGTGCATTTGGGCTGACGGCGCGGGAGGAACTGGACGCGCGCGGCATGATCGCCGTGCCTGGCTTCGTGGACACGCATGTCCATATCGAGTCCACGATGGTCACGCCGCCGAACTTCGCGCGCGGCGTCCTCCCCTTCGGCACGACGACGGTCGTCATTGACCCGCACGAGATCGGCAATGTCACGGGCCGCGCGGGCGTCGAGTACATGCTGCGGGCGAGCGAGGGGTTGCCGCTGCGCGTGTTCGCCACCGTGCCCTCCTCCGTCCCGGCGGTGCCGAGCATCGAGACGGCGGGGGCGACGTTCGATGCGGGCGATGTCGCGGAAATGCTGGCGTGGCCGCGCGTCGTCGGCGTCGCGGAACTGATGGACTACCCCGGCATCGTCCGGCAGGAACCGCGCACTGCCGCAATTGCCGAAGCGGGATTGGCGGCGGGCAAGAATTTGGAGGGTCACGCGCCGCTGCTCACCGGGCGGGAACTGGCCGCGTACCTCGCCGCCGGGGTGGATTCCGAGCACGAGTCGCGCACGGCGGCGGAGATGGTCGAGAAATTGCGCCTCGGCATGTGGGTCTACGGGCGCGAGAACACCTTCCGCCGCACCGCCGCGTACCTCGCCGATGCCTTGAAAGAAATTCCGCAGCCGTGGAATGTCGCGATCTGCACGGACGACATTGACCCCGCCGATTTGCTGCTACACGGGCACATGGATCGCGGCATGCGCGTCTTGCTCGACGCGGGTGTGGACCCCGCGCTCGTCGTCCGCTTCGCGACGCTGAATGGGGCGGTGCGCTACGGCCTCCACGATCTCGGCGCCATCGCGCCGGGCAAAATGGCGGATATCGTGCTGGTCGAATCGTTCACCGATTTCCGGGCAAAGACTGTCCTCGCGGGCGGGCGAGTCGTCGCGCGGGATGGGCGGATGGTCGTGGAATTTACCGACCCGGCCCCGCCGCCGCTCGACAACACCGTCCGCATCGGCCGGGTTTCCGCCGAGACGTTCCGGCTGCGCATCCCCAGCGGTCTGCCGGAAGGCGACGTGGCGCTGAAGTGCATAGATATTGACCCCGTTCGCATGACGCGGCTTGGCGACATCACGCTCCGTTTCGCGGGCGGAGAATGCACCTTTCCGCTGCCCGAGGACGTGACGCTTCTCAGCGTTGTGCCGCGCCACGGTCAGTCGCACCCGCCGACGCTCGCCCTGTTGCGCGGCCTGCCGCTCCGTGCGGGTGCGCTGGCGACGACCATCGCGCATGACAGCCACAACCTGATCGTCGCGGGGCGCACCCCGGCGGAGATGGCTGCCGCCGTGCAGGAAGTGGTGCGGCTCGGCGGCGGCGTCGCGCTGGTCGTCGGTGAACAAACGGTCGCAACGGTGCGGCTGCCGGTCGCGGGTTTGATGTCGGACTTACCGGTCGAGGAAATCGCGGCGGCGGTGCGCGCCTTCAACGAGCGGGCGCGGGCGCTCGGCCTCGGCGGATCGTCGCCGGTGCTCGCCATCTCCAGCCTCGCGCTGCCCGTTTCCCCCTTCGTCCGCATCACCGATCGCGGTGTCGTGGACACGCTGACGCAGGAATTCATCGCGATGGGCGT
>JALYXG010000496.1 GCA_030947205.1 Chloroflexota bacterium | reverse complement strand
GAAGCGGGCGCGGACGGCTACCTCCTCAAAGATATTGACCCGGACGAATTGGTCGCCGCCATCCGGGCCGTCCATGCGGGCGAGTCGCCGCTCGACCCCGAAGTTGCGAAGCGGCTCCTTTCCCGCTTTCAGCGGCCAGCCACCACGCAAGCGGGCGCGCCATTATCGCATGAAGCGCTCACCGAGCGCGAACATGAAGTCCTCCAGCTCCTCACGCAGGGCATGAGCAACAAAGAGATCGCCCATGATTTGTTCATCGGCGACCGCACCGTCAAAAGCCACCTCAGCGCCATCTTCCAGAAACTGGCCGTCACCGACCGCACGCAAGCCGCGCTCTATGCGGTTCGCAATGGGTTGGTGGACAGCGACGAGCGATGACGGCAGATACCCTGCATTCAGACATCAGCAATTAACGACCATCGTCCTTTCGGACGACCTGCAGCTTCCCGTCCGACCGATGTGCTGGTTCTACTCCTTCCCGTAGATTGGAAGGAGAAGCATTCGGCTTCGTTTCGACGATGAGGACAGCCAGTGACGTTGATCCACAGGATACCCGCGAAGACCGTGCGCATTCTGCTCGTGGAGGATGCGGGATCAGTGCGTCGTGCGCTTCGTCATGTCCTCGGCAGCGAGCCGGATTTCGAGGTCATCGGTGAAACGGGCGATGGTGAACACGCCGTTGCACTCGCGGCGGCATTGGGACCGGACATCGTGCTTATGGACCTCATCCTGCCCGGCATCAATGGCATGGAAGCGGCCCGGCGCATCCGTGCGGCTGGTAGCGCGAGCGATGTCATTATGCTCACCGCGTTCGGTGGCGAGCGGGCGCGCGCCGCCGCATTAGAGGCGGGTATCGCCCTGTTTCTTGAGAAGGGCGATACCCTCGACGATCTCGCCGAGCGCATCCGCTCCGTCCATGAGCGAAACATCCCCCCACTGCCAGACTGTCTGAAAGGATGATAGCGGTCCTTCTTTTCCCGGCAGAGCGGTAGGGAGATCCTGGTACGGGATAAGACTGATGATTCCCGTAGCCAATGAACCGATGCCGGTTGCGCGGGGTATGTCCGATGGCGGCATAGCACATGTGGCGAAGATATGGTTTGCTATCGAGGGCGACAACGGAAACGCGGAAAGGGGAGCAATCGGTATGCGTGCACTGAGTTCGATCCTGACGCTCGCATCGAGGCGGCGCGCCAAGTGGCTCGTGCTGCTCTTCTGGGTCATTGTCGCCGCGCTCGTCGCGCCTTTCGCCAGCAAGTTAACCGCTGTCGAGAAGAACGACGCCGCCAGTTTCTTACCGGGGAGCGCGGAATCCACCAAGGTCAACGAACTGCTCCAGCAATTTCCTGCCGGCCAGACGGTTTCGGCGGTCGTCGTGTACTACCGCGAAAGCGGCCTCACCCCTGCGGACAGCGCAAAGGCGACCGCCGACCGGGAGGCGTTCATCGCGGCGAAACTGCCGCGGGCGCTCCCGCCGACGCCTGTCACGCCCGCGCAGGATGGCAAGGGGATTTTGTATATCGTTCCATTCCAATCCGGCCCGGAGTCGGACCAACTGGCCACCGCCGTGAAGGGATTGCGGAAGATCACCGGGGAAGGCGACAACGGCCTGAACATCAAAGTGACGGGGCAGGCGGGCTTCGTCGTGGACTCAATCGGCATTTTCAGCAATATCAACACGCGCCTGCTCCTGACGACCGTACTGATCGTCACCGTGCTGCTGCTCCTGACGTACCGCAGCCCATTCCTCTGGCTCTTCCCGCTTATCTCGGTCGGACTGGTCAGCCAGGTCACGCAGGGAGTCGTCTACGGGGCGGCCAAGAATGGGATCATCACGGTCAACGGCCAAAGCACGGGCATCCTGACCGTGCTGATCTTCGGCGCGGGCACCGATTACGCGCTGCTCCTGATCGCGCGCTACCGGGAGGAGTTACGCCGCCACGAGGACCGCCACGAGGCGATGGCCTTCGCGCTCCGCCAGGGTGGCCCGGCGATCCTCGCCTCCAGCGCGACCGTGACGATCAGCCTGCTGTGTTTGCTCGTCGCGGAACTAAACAGCACGCGCGGCCTCGGCCCGGTGAGCGCTATCGGCATCGTGTTGACGCTCGCCGCCATGCTAACGCTCCTGCCCGCGCTACTCGTCATCGTCGGGCGCGGCGTCTTCTGGCCCTTTATCCCGCGCTTCGGCTCACCACCGCAGGAGGAATCCGGCCTCTGGGCGCACGTCGGCGCGTGGATCGCCCATCGGCCGCGTACAGTCTGGATCGGCACGACGGTCGCGCTCGCGATCATGGCTCTCGGCCTTTTCACGCTCAACACCAATCTTTCTCAGAACGACAGCTTCCGCGGCTCGGTGGATTCGGTGGCCGGGCAGAAGTTGCTCGCGAAGAGTTTCCCGTCCGGTTCGAGCGCGCCAGCCATCGTGATCGTTCAACCGGCGGCGAACGTGGACGCCGCGCGCAACGCCATCGCCAACTCGCCGGATATCGCGGCGGTGACGCCGGTTGATCGCGCGGGCGACTACGGGCGGTTCTCAGTGACGCTCAAGGCGGACCCGGCGAGCGGCGACGCCTTCGACGCGATTGACCGGCTCCGCGCGCAAGTGAAAGCGGCCGCTGGGCCGGGGGCGCGCGTCGGCGGCACCAGCGCGGTCAATCTCGATGTCAAGCGCGCCTCGTTGCACGACCGCAAGATCATTTTGCCCCTCGTCCTGTTTATCGTGCTCGTCATCCTCGGCCTGTTGCTTCGCGCGATCGTCGCGCCGATCCTGCTGATGCTCACGGTGATCGTTTCTCTCGCGGCCTCGCTCGGTGTCAGCGCACTCGTCTTCGACCATTTGTATCACTTCGGCGGCGAGGACGCCTCGCTACCGCTCTTCGCCTTTATTTTCCTCGTCGCGCTCGGTATTGATTACAACATCTTCCTGATGGCGCGTGTGCGGGAGGAGTCGGAGCATCTCGGGACGCGGCGCGGCATGTTGAAGGGACTGGCCGTCACGGGCGGCGTGATCACCTCCGCAGGGGTCGTCCTCGCCGCGACCTTCGCGGTTCTGGCGACACTGCCACTCGTCGCATTGACGGAGATCGGCTTCGTCGTCGCCTTCGGTGTCTTGCTCGACACGCTGATCGTCCGCTCAATCCTCGTCCCGGCGTTGACACTCGATGTCGGCGCACGCATGTGGTGGCCAAGCGCCCTCGCCAACGCGGAGCGAGACCGACACACATCGGATGCGGAAGAAACGGTTGGGGTGGGGTAGCGGGATTCCCCCCTCCCCTGTCCCCTCTCCCGCCGCAGCGGGGAGGGGCCGGGAGAGGGGGGAATCCCGCCCGTTTCCTATCCCCGATCCATAATCTCCACGACGCGGGCAAAGCGTTCGATGACAGCGGGAGTCGTGGACGGGCGGAAGATGACGATGAGGTGCTTAACGCCGATGTCGGCGAACGCCTGCAACTTTTCGGCGACCTGTTCCGGTGTGCCGGTGATGGACTTGCCGTCGTCTTCGCCTTCCGTGCCCGGTTCGGGCAGGCTGACGAAGGTACCCGCCGTCAGTTCGAGCGTCGCGGGGTCGCGGCCGACGGCGGCGCACGCCTCTTTGAGCGGCGCGTACCGCTCTAGCACAACCGCCGGATCAATGTGCCAGACGGTGTTCCAGGCATCGGCGTATTTGGCGGTTAGTTCGAGCATCCGGGGTGCTTTCGAGCCGATCCAGAGTTTCGGGCCGGTCGGCGACGGGCCGCGCGGCCGGAGGACGGTGTTCGCCGCGTCGTAATACTTGCCGTGGAAATCCACGCGCCCCTCGCGTAGGAGCGGTGCGATGATCTGCATCGCCTCCTCAAATCGGCCAACGCGGTGATCGAAGGGGTAGCCGAAGGCGTCGTACTCCGGCTCGTGCCAGCCGCAGCCGAGGCCAAGGATGAACCGCCCGTTGCTGATCTCGTCCAGCGCGTCCGCCATCTTGGCGAGCAACGCCGGGTTGCGGAATGAGGTGCAGGCGACGAGCGGGCCAATCATGATCCGCGACGTGACCGCCGCGACCGCGCTCATGAAGGTGAAGACTTCCCAGCAGCCGCTCTCGTCTTTCTCGGGATAACGGTAGATCAGGTGATCCGCGAGCCAGAAGGAGTCGAGACCGATCCGCTCCGCCGTCTGCGCCATCGCTTGAATATCGGCGTAGCGCGGCGTACCGCCATCAAACGACCCCTCACCGAGCGAGGGCATCACACCGAGTTTCATCCGCCGCCCCGTCGCACCATCCGCCATTGTCGCCTCCGTTCGTCATCTATCTTGCAAACGCGGCGATCATCGTACCAGACGGCACGGCGGGTGCAACTCAGACGACGTCCCGCCCGGACGGCCAGCGGCCGGAAACGAGCAGCAACCCGAAGACGAGCAGGACGCACGCCAGCGGCAGCATGACGATCAGGAAGCGGGGCGCCGTGATAATAAAAGCGGGCGGCAGCATCATGCCGACGACGACAAGCAACCAGCCGAGGAGTTGGAGCAATCGTACCTGATTCGTTCCGCGCATTCGCGTTTCAGTCCTTCCGGGTGCATCGCGCGACATCACCCCCAAATGATAGGCGCGGTGGGCGGCACTTTCAAGCGAACGCGGGACACCGTGCATGAAGGGATGAAAACAGGGTGGTAGCAGGCTTTCCAGCCTGCCTTCCCGGTGATGAGGCAGGCTGGAAAGCCTGCTACCACCGGGAAATGCAACATAACCCTGTGTCAGTACGCGCGAAGATAGTGCGCCCAGTAGCCTTGATACGGGCCATACCGTTGGGCGACCGCATCGAGGCCATCGGGCGTCGCCGCACTCGGCCTGTAGACCTTCACCGCCGCGCGCAGCAATGCTTCCTCGCCCGCGTGCCGGTCCATCCGCCCGAGGGCACGGCTCAACACGAACGTCGCGGACCAGTCGCCGATCCCCGGAATGTGCAGCAGCCACGCCCGCACCACGTCGTACGGCGCGGGGCGGAGCCAGATTTCGTCCACATCATCGAAGGCCCGCGCGGTGGCATGGAGGGAGGGCGCTTTGCGCAGGTTCGGCAGGATGGCGAGCAGGTCGTCCGGGTTGACCGTCGCCAGTCGCTCGGCGGTCGGAAAGGCGCGATACATCCGTCCGCCGACCGCGAGGCGGCTTCCGTATCGCTCGATCAGCGCATCCCATGTCTTGCGCGCTGCCGCCATCGGCGTGCGCTGCGAAAGGATCGCCCACGCCGCATTGTCGAACGGCGTGAGGAACTTGGCCTGATGGTAGCCATACAAATGCGCGATCACCGGCGCGAACGCGGCGTCCGCCTGCCCAATCGCATAGAACCGCGCGAGATCGTCCGCGATGCTAAGGAAGAACGCGACCCGGTCCCGCGCCGCCTCCCGCACCGCATCAGTGATCGGCCGCGCTGCGGAGAGCGTGCAGTGCAACAACGGCGCGTCAATCGTCCCGCGACTTTCGACCCGAAAAACCACCGTCTCGCCCCCGGCGACCACCGCCCGCGTCAATGCACCGTCCGCAATCTCTGTGTCCCCGCGCATGAGCGGGAACCCACCCAGAAACGCCAGCGACTGCCCAAAATCAAACGGCGGCGTGGGCCTCAGTTCAATACCAATCTCATGCATCCGTATTTCCCTTCTCCTTCGTATTTCCCTTCTCCTTAAATTCCCCCTGCCCCTCGCCTTCGAGATTCCTCCTCGGGTGTCCCATACTCTTTCACGATAGCGATGGCGTGTCGTTCCGTAGGGGCGATGCTTGAATCGCTCTCCCCGACGCCACGGCAACCACACGCCTTCGATACCGACGACAAGCCGGGGAGGGCGATTCAAGCACATTTGCTCCAACTAAATCGGCGTATGATCTCCTTTTGACCGCGACGAGAGGAGATACACCATGTCTATCGTTGCCTGTGCTGCCCCGTCTGCACCG
>JALYXG010000470.1 GCA_030947205.1 Chloroflexota bacterium | reverse complement strand
CTTCTGCGCCCATCGCGGTGCGCCGGTGCGGGTCGCGCAGCAATTCCGACAGCGCGCTCGCGAGCGCCGCACTATCCCCTTCGGGTACCGCGATACCCGCGCCGCGCACGATCTCCGTCAAAGGAGCTACGGCAGTCGTCACGACGGGAATCCCCATCGCCATCGCCTCGAAGATTTTGAGGGGCGACCAGTAGAATCCGAAATGCTGGAGTGGCGGGTGGAGCGACGGGACGAATGGCGCGACAGCGACATCGGCGATCGCCAGATAGCGCGGTACGTCCCGATACGGTACCGCACCCGTGAAGACGATCGTATGTGCCGGTTGATCGCGGACGGACTGTTCGAGTATCGCGCGCTCGGGGCCGTCGCCCACGAGGAGCAAATACGCATCCGCGATCTGCTCCTGAACCACGCGGAAGGCGCGGATTGCCTCTGCCGCGCCGTGCCACGCCCGAAAACTGCCGACGAAAACGACAACGGGCGCGTCTACCGGAATCCCGTAGCGTCGCCGCATCTCGCGCGCATCGCCGCCGGTTCGCGGATACCGCGCGGGATCGAAATGATGCACGTTTGCGCCCCATTGGAGCGGGACGACTTTCGCACGAACGTCATGCGATACCGTCGTCGGGGTCGGCGTGACAATGCGATCCGCCCACCGGCACTGCTGCGTTGCCCAGCGCCGCATCATGCCACCGGTGGCGCGGTCTATCCGGTCTTTCGGCGAGCCGGGCGGATCGTAGACGGGTGCATTCACTTCGAGGATCGTCGGGATTCTGCGCTCGTGTGCGGCGATGATGCCGCCGCCCGCGAAGGTATAAAAGCGTTCCATAACAACATCCGGTCGCCACTCATTCACGATCCTGCGAACGCGGGGAGTATTCATCCACGCGAGTTTCGGCGGCGTCGGCACGAGGGTGACACGCCCACGGATGCGTGCATGGTCCCGCAGCGGCGGATGCCCACCGCCGACCAGCCAGAGATCGTGACCGAGATCGGCGAGGCCGTTCGCCACTTCGGTCGCGTGCGTCGCGCCGCCGTGGGCGCCGCCGAGATCAATCGCGAGCGCGCAATACAGGACCTTCATACGCGCGGCGTTGGCCGGGCGAGCAGAAAGAACGGCCCGGTACGAATACCGCGAAAAAACGCGACATCGAGCATCAGCAGCGCCGTCGCGACCCGTAGGAGGAAGCGAACGAGCGGCTTCCGCGCGGCGTTGTCCCGTACGCTCTCCGTCGTCTGGCTATTGACGGAGCGGGGATACTCCGCACCGACGCCCCGCCCGCGCGACAAACGCCGCTCGATCAGCGCAAATCCGAGCGTCTCGACGTACGTGGCGATTAGGGGGTTGAGGAACCAGAGATGCGTCACCCCGAACCCGCCATCCGTCAGTTCGCGTTCGAGCGCGGCTGTTGTTTCGACGGCTTTGACATGGTCACCCTTGCGCAAATGGTCGCGCGTGCGATCAACGAGTCCCGCCCGATGCAGCGACTCCGCGAGGTGACGACCCGGATCTATGAGGTAATTGAGCCAGGAACGCTCGCGCGTATTGGAGAAACAGAAGTACGCGCCCGTCGCACGTAGGACACGCCGTGTCTCGCGAAGATGCGCCCGCACACCAGGCAAATCGAGGTGTTCGAAGACATCAATGGTGTACGCGCCATCGAATGTGCCGGGCGCGAACGGCAGCGCCCGCGCGTCACCCTGGACGAGATCAACCGTCGCGACCGCCTCCGGCGCGAATCGGGCCGCCGGGTCGAGGCCGACGATGTGCGCCACGGCAGCGCGATTCCAATAGGCGAATTTCCCGTTGCCGCATCCGATTTCGAGCAATGCATCCGTGCGCTGAGGCCGGAGGAGCAAGCGGAGAACACATTGCCGTACCCCGGCGGAAAGGACGGGATCGCGAATCACGGGATCATCGAGATCGGCCGTCGGATCATTGTAGACCGTCTGCTTGCCATCCAGCCCCGCGCGCGAACGCATATCAACATATCCCGTCAGCACTGGGTACTGGGCGGAGCACATGCCGCAGGCGAGGTTGTTACCGACGCGCGTCAGGCGACCGGAATCGTTTCCCGCGCGCTCCTGTACGCAGAGCGGGCAGCGGAGTGCGGCGAGCAACCAGGGTGAAATCATCGGTCGCCTCCCTGCCAGCCGAAGGCAACGATGCCATTGCCGACGAGTGGCGGGTACGGAAGCGCCACGCGGACGGGGAGGCGATTGCCGCCGACACGCAGCATCGGCTTGAAGCCGGTTCGCACGCACACGCGGGCAAATCCGACCTGTTGCAAGACCGCGCGCATTTCGGACGGCGCATAGATGTGGGTGTGGGTCGGGTCAGCCTCGCCGCTCCAGACGCGGCGCGTGATGCGGAAGACCGGGCGGCGCGCGTCCCAGCGGTTCGGTGTCGTCAGCGCGAGGCAGCCGCCGGGACGCAAAATGCGGCGGCAGGCGGCAAGCGTCGCCGCGCCATCTTCGACGTGCTCAATCGCTTCCCGGAGGATAATCAGATCGAATGACGCGTCGGTGAAGGGCAACGGGCGGTCGAGATCGGCCTGTACGAGTTGGGCGTGGGGCAGCATCTGCCGCGCCGCGCGCAGGGCGGCGGACGCGACATCGAGGCCGATGACGAGCGCCGCCCGATGATCGCGATCGAAAAAGCGGAGACCGGGGGCCGCGCCGCATGCCGCGTCGAGCACAACTGCATCGGTAGGCAACCGCACGCCGCCCATCGCGAGGAGGCGGATATATTCCCAACTGACTTTTTCTGCCGACTTCTCCCTCTGGACGCGGAAATAATCGTCATCGTAACGCGGGGGATTGCGAACGGTCGTATCGCGAACGGTCACGACGCACCGCCCTGGTAGAACGAGCCGGGATTGCGGATCATCCGCCAAAGATCGCCGATTGCATGGCGCGGCACGACGGTGAACTGATTGGTCAGAACGCGCGGCCAATCAAGTTGCTGGCGATCCATGTCCAACTTCACGTATTGCAGGATCAAGCCCCCATTCCACAGAATCGCCAGTGCGACGATAACCGGTACCCAGGCCCGGATCGAAGCGTTTTCTCCGTCGGTGCGCTCACCGTATCGGCGGAACAGTTCCGCGAGGCCGATCGCGAAAATCGGGCTGCACACAATAAAGCGCCGCGCGCCGAATGCGCCGGCGGTCGTCCAGGTCTGGAATGCCCCGTTGAGGTACAACGTCATCACAAAGCCGACCGCAAGGGAAAGACCGAGCCGATAGTCGCGCTGGATCAGCAGGCCGAGGCCGAAGATCGCGAGCAGCAGAATCGGCGTCCAAAGGAACAAGCCGTGCCCCGGATCGAACAGCACCCGAAGGGCGTTCGGCGCGTTCCAATGCAACTTGTCTGACACTTCCGAGGATGGCCGGAAGTGGCCGTTGAGTGTGCGATAGACGAGCAACTGCGGCGTGAACGCCACGACCGCGCAGCATGCCATGACGATCCCACCGAGCGCCGTTTTGCCGACATCCCGCAGCCATGCTCGATCTGGGCGGCGCACGCCGGGAGCGAGGCGCAGCAGTTCATCCACCGCCGGCACGAGCAGAAAAACCGCGTCCTGCTCCCGGACCATCGCGACGAGGCCACCGAGCGCGCCGAGCGCCGCCCACGCGCGCCACGAACGCCTTGCGCGCGTACGGAACCAGACGACAAGGAAGGCGGAGACCGCGAACCACGAGGTGGCGTGCGCATAGGTCGGCGCGAGATGGCTGTAAAAGAGTGCCGGGGTGCCGAGCCAGATGACGAGCGATGCCCAGAACGCCGCCGGCCGATCCGTGATCGCACGAGCCAACAGATAGGTGAGGACGAGCGCCGCACCCGCGTACAGCGCGGAGCCGAGCGAGACCGACCAGATATACGGGAGGCTGAACCCATCGGGTGCGATCGCCGCTCCCATACCATGCAACACGCGCGCGGCAGCGTCGCCCGCGAGGAAGAACGGCACCCACAGGATCGCTGAACCGATCGGGCCATTGTTGATTGCATGCCCGGACGGATTGCGCTTGTCTATGAATCCCGCTTTGAAGTTCGCCAACCCCTTCGGATTGCGGTCGTAGAACCCCTGATAGTCGTTCGTGAAATCGAGGTCGTGATCGAAATAGAGCGACCGATCGTACGAGTAATACTCAATTGCGTCCGATGCGGTCATGCGGTGCGCGACGAACGGCAAGGAGCAGAGATAAAGGATAATTAACGCGAGCAGACCCCGATTGAGGCGGCGCGCCGTTCCTCGCCGAGACCGCCCTGGGTCGGCGCTGTGAGTATCAGTGTGCACAGGAGTGTCCACTGTCACGTCATTCACGCGCCGCCTCGCAGACCTGGCGGCAAAAGGCGACGATGGCCGACGCGCGATGCGTGTAGGTGTGTGGTTCGACGGCCCGCCGCGCCCGCGCCGCCATCGCGGCGGCTTCGTCGGGCTGCGTCAAAACCGCGACAATGCCCGTTGCCAGCGCCGCCGGATTGCCGGGCGAAACGTATCGCGCGGCGTCGGCGGGGATCACCTCACGGAGTGCAATGAGGTCTGCCGCGACGATTGGTCGCTCCGTCGCCGCGTACTCGAACAATTTGAGTGGCGACGCGCTCGTTTTCGTCACCGTGTCGGGGATAACGAGGACATCAGCGGCGGCGAGATACTGCGGGATTTGATGTGGTGGTTGGGGCGGGACGATACGAATATTGCCTGACAGTCCGTGTTGCGCGGCGCGCTCTGCCATCGCCGCACGCTCTGTGTCCCGACCGCCGACGAGCACGAGCAGCATCTCCGGGAACTGGTCGCGGACGATTGCACACGCGTCCACGAGCACGTCCACGCCGTGATAGGCGAATGTCAGGCCGGTGTACGCGACCACGGGGCATTCGTTCGGAATCGTGAGTGTGGCGCGCGATTCTGTGCGATCCTGGGGCCGGAAAACGTCGTCGTCATACGCATCCGGGATGACGGCAAGTGGTGCGCAATCTTTACTGTCGAATAACGCGCGCACTTCCGGCAGGAATGCGTCGGTGAGCGAAACGATGCCCGATGCGTGGCGTACCGCGAGAGCATCGAACCGGCGTGCGAGCCAGCGCGCGACCGGGCCGGAATTCGCCGACGGGTTGGTCGCTTCGCGGTCATGCATCTCGAAAATCACGGCGGTGCCGAGGCGCGGCAAGACGAGCGCAAGCCAGACCGCGCAGACGATGTCGCGGACATAAACGACATCGGGCTGCCGACGACGCAACTGCTCGCACGCGATATGCGCGAGGACGCGGAAGGCGAACCAGGTGCGCTCCAGATACGACCAGCAGACTGAGCGCACGATGTGTCTTCCGGCATTGAATGGCAGGCGAACGAGATGCGTCGCGCCGAGCACGGAGAACGCGCTGGGGCGGAAGGCAAAACGTGGGATGACGACCGTGCTGTTTGGCGCCCGTGCCCGGAGCGCGGCGACGGTCGCATACGTCTGCACGGCATTGGCGGAGCGGAGCGTGAGGCTGGACGGATAGGCGACGTACATGATGCGCGGCATCGGCGCCGGTGGTTCTGCCGCGACAGGAGACTCTTCGATCCAGTTCTTTGCCGTCGCAACCACCCGCTCGCGCCTCCATCGTCCCCGCCCATCGGTTGCCGAGTATAGCATAGCCGGGATTGGCGCTTTATCCGGCATGGAGCCGGTCGTACAGCCGCGCGACCCCATCGGCCGTCTGGGCGAGCGAAAATGGCGCGGCCATCTGGAGGGCGTGGCGCGATGCATCTTCCCACACGCGTGCATCACCGAGCAGTTTGACGATTGCGGCGGCGAGGGCGGCGGGATCGCGCGGCGGGACGACCGCGCCCGCGCCGCACGCGCGCACATAGTGGGCGACGCCTGCCCGCTCGCTGACGACCGACGGTGTGCCGACCGACGCGGCCTCGACGCCCGTCATATTCAGACCGTCCAGCAGCGACGGGATGAGGGCGAGATCGGCTGCGGCGAAATAGCGCGGTACATCCTCGAAAGGCGCCGCACCGACGATACGTACCTGGTTTTCCAGCCCGAGCGACACCGCGAGCCGCCGCAACGACGCGACATACGCCTCGGCTGCGGCGTCGCGTGCGGGGCCGGCGAGCATAATCGCGGTGTCCGGGTGCGTGGCACGAATGATCGGGAGCGCGCGGATCACATCGTCATACCCTTTGATCGGGACCATGCGCCCGATGCCGACAAGGAGGCGACCCGGAGGGATCGCGCCCGATGCGATCAATTCCTGACGGCAGCGCGCGCGATATGCGCGGACATCCCGCAGCGCCAACGGTTCGTGCGGCGAGTGCGGCGGCTGGACGGCGATCCGCTCCCGCGCGCAACCGTACGCCGTAGCAGCATCGGCCGAGAGGGGCGAGTTCGCCTGCACGAGCGTCGCCCATCCGAGTGTTCGCCGAATCGCCGCACGCGTGACGGGCGAGCGGCCGTATCCGTACCCGGTCTCATCATCGGTCAAAATGTCACCGCCAGTGAGCGTGACGAGAGTTGGCGGGCGTTCGCGCCCATGCATCGCATGGCGGAATGCCGTCGCATACGGAAATGCCATGCCGACATGGAGGAGGTCGTACCGTGACAGGCGATCCGGGGTAAGGAAGGCGCGAAGCGCGTGGACCAGACCACTGAACGGTGCGAATGCCCAGACGCGCGCATCGTAGCGACGCATCAGCCGATCGCGCAGTGATTGCGCGACGGCGATTGACCAGACGGTTGTGCCGTGCCGGTCCCTGCTCGATTCCACCCTGCGCGATTGTTCGCCGCCCACGACCGTGGCGATTTCGACATCGGCGCCACGGTCGCGCAGCGCGGCGACGAGGTCGCCGTGCGTGTGGCTGACCATCGAGTCGGGGCGATACGCGCCGGTAAAGTACAGGACGCGCATCAGTCGTGCCCCGCGATCAACGATTCATACAGCCGCTCGAACTGCCGCGCGACGACCGCCGCATCGTAGCGCAGCGCGGCATCACTGGCGGCTCGGCGCGCCAGGCGTTCGCGCAATTCGCCATCGTGGAGTAGGCGGATCAGCGCGCCCGCGAGTGCATCGGGATCGTCCGGGGCGACGACGAGGCCGTTCTCGCCATCCTGGACGATCTCGTTGCAGGCGGGAACATTTGTCGTCACAACCGGTGTGCCCACCATCATCGCTTCGACGAGCGGGATGCCGAAGCCCTCGTAGCGCGCCGGCAGTGCGAGAACCCACGACGAGCGCAAGAGGCGAATCTTCTCCGACTCGGCGACGCGCCCTGGTGTCTCGATCTGGCGCGCGATGCCGATCTCGCGCACGAGCGCGTCGAAATCCAGTCGGTCGCGCCCCGTGTGCCCGGCGAATATGAAGCGCACCGTCGGGATTGCGGCGGCAACGGCGGGAATCGCGCGGACGAGCAGGTCCCACCCTTTCCGGTACTTCGTCTGGCCGAGAAACAGGACCGTCGGGTGGCTGGTGCGGGTGATCGGCGTTGTGGTCGCGAGCAGCGTTGCGTCCGTGCCGACCGGGATGAAATGAATACGCTCGTCCGGCACGCCGAGGGCCGCGAGCACACGCTTCTCGTGAAGGGACATCGCATGCACGGCGTTCGCGGCAAACAGTGGCCGGTGCAACGCCCAGATGCCCGCACCGTCTTTGATGCCGGTTGCCCGCATCGTCCGGAGCACGGACGCTTGTACCCGCTCGCGGTGCATCGGCGCGGCGAGTGGCCGGTCGGTGTCATCCACAAGGACCGGGTCGTGCAGGATGCCGTAGGGAGAAAACAGCACCGGCACGCGCCGTGCGCGGTACGCCGGGAGCGCCAGGACAGAAAGGCGATTACTCAGGTGGTGAATATGCGCGACATCCGGTCGTTCCTTCGCGATCCAACCGAGGACGCCGGGCGTACACAAGCCTTTGCGCCGGATGCGATGAATTTCCGCGCCATCAATCGTGTCGTGATGCGTGTCAATCATTGGCGAGGACTTAGCGAAATAGGTGAGCGCACGCACCGTGTGGCCATCGGCGACGAACGATCGGGCGAGCGTCGCTTCCGGGAAGGAGGGGAAGCCCCGGACGATGCCGAAGGTCGTCACGAAGTCAATCTTCATCGAGCGCCTCGCCATAAACCCGCAGCACGCGCTCGGTCACGACCGGCCACGAAAAATTTGCCACGACATGGGCGCGCCCGGCGTCTCCCATCACGCGACTGCGCGCGGGGTCGCACATCAGCATGCGGATCGCCGTCGCCAGCGCGTGCGGATCGCGCGGCGGGACGAGCAGGCCGGTTTCGTTGTCACGGACGACCTCAGGAAAACCGCCGAACCGCGTCGCGATGACCGGTCGCGCACAGGCGGACGCCTCGGCCATTGCCATCCCGAAGGTTTCGTTCGCGAAACTCGTGCCGACGACGAGATCGCATGTGGAATAGATGCGCGGCAACGCCGCATGATCGCAGGTTCCGAGGAAATGAACACGGTCGTGGATGCCGAGCGACTGGGCTGCTGCGCGCAGGCGACCGATCTCCGGCCCCGCGCCGACGACGGCGAGGTGCGCGGGGCAGTCGCGGTCGAGGAGTGCGATGGCGCGCAACACGTCAATCGTGCCCTTCCACCGCTCCAACCGACCGACCCAGAGTACGAGCGGCGCATCACCCGCCGCATGAGCCGCACGCCACGCGTTATCCGGCGGTTGGGGCGCGAACTGCTCGGTGTCTATGCCGTTGAAGATTACCCGCGCGTCGCGACGGTATCGCTCGCGCACTTCCCCGGCGTTGTATGCGCTGCACGCGGTGAAAACAGAAACGGCTGCGGCAAACCGGCGATCAGCAGGGAAAAAGTCGCGACCATGTGAACTGTACACGATGCGCGCGCCCGTTCGCGCCCGGACCCACGCGGCGAGCGGCAAATCGAACGGTTTATGGATGTGTACGATGTCAAATCCACCTCGCTCGATGGCGCGCCGCGCGCGGAGGCCGAACGAGAGCCGTTCGAGCAATTTTGTCAGCCCGTATCGGCGACCGAGAAGTGGTACACGGCGCAGCGTCGCACGGTCAATATAGGGCGCCGTGATGATTTCGACATTGGGGAGCGGCTGGCGCACCGGGGGCACGGCGGTTTTTCCTCCGATCACCGTGACGGCAACGCCGTGCTCCGCGAGGCGACCGGCGAGTTCCCAGACGAAGGTCTCGACGCCGCCGACCTTGGTGGTCGTCGTCAGGTTGACCAATGCGACGCGCATCAGGCCCGCTTCCCGATTAACACACGCAAGACGAGGGCGCGGGCGGGGATGCGCAGAGTGCGCAGCCGCTCGATGTCGCTCTGCTCGACCCCGCCGATTCGGCGGAACACGGCGAGATAGGTCGCGCCACCGAGTGCCGCGATGACCGCGTTCAACCCGAGCCAGAAGACCCGGTGGATACCGCCGCCCGCGTCGAGAGGCACGCGCCCGACGGTGAATGCGAGGCCACCAACGACAACCGCCATGCATCCGGCGGCAATGCCGACGCGGCGAACGAAGGCGATGGGATAGCGGATCGGCAAGGAGGCATTCGCCGCGACGGTGCCGACGAGCGCCGCGAGGCACGCGAACCCGCCCGATGTGATGGCGGCGCCCATCGCGCCGTACCAACGGGCCGTGAAGAACATGATCGGGAAGGCGAGCAGGGCGATACCGCGCGCCGCGATTACCGGCTTGTATCGCTCGAAGGTCAAGAGGACGGTCGTGCCCGTGCTCAAGCATGACTCGGAGAACAAGAAGACAATCAGGACGATGCAGACGCCCGCGAAGGAGACGTATTGGGGGTAGAGGATGCGGAAAAGATTCGGGATGAGCAATGCCAGTCCAACGGCCCCCGGAATCAACACCAACGCAAGAAAGCGCGCGACGAGCGCATAGGCGACATCCAATTGCCGGTAATCGCGCGCGGTGAAAATGCGGGTGAAGATCGGCACCTGGATGCCGACAATCGGCGTGGTGAGTGCGCTGAGGATTTCCCGCACGGAACCCGACGCGACGCGATAGCCGGCGATCTCGTCTGCGTTCCTGAGGATGATCGCCGCGAACGCGTAGGACGTGAGAAAACTCGTCACTTGCAGCGCATATTGTAGGGACGAATAGAACGCAAAGCGGCGGATCGGCAACGGGCGGTCATATTCTTCGACGGCGATATATTGCCGTTCCTCACCGGCCGACTGACGGACAGCGAAAACCGCGAAACTACCGGCGAGGAACATCGCCGCGAGCGCGACAAATACCCGACCGACGAGCACGATACCGATATTCCCCCCCGTCAGCACGATCACCGCCACGACGAGCGGATCGAGCAATGTGACGAGGATCGTGATGATGTTCCAACTTTTATTCTTAAAGGTTGCGACGAGGCTTTGCATCGCCACATCGTAGAAGGCGCCAACGAGGACAAGCGAGATGATTGAAAAGAAAATCGTCCAATGCTGGCCGTTCACCAACGCCACGAGCCGGTCATGCTCGCGAACGACCGCCTGATCGGTCAATTTATCGTCCGGCACCGATGGAATCCGGCTATTGAGATAGCGGAAAAAGACTTGATGAAAGAGCAGTGCGAACATGATGACGGGCGTGAGAACCGCGAACTTGAAGCCGAAGACCCACGAGAGCAGCGTACGGACGCCGCGCCGCCCTTGCCGCCCGGCGACTTCCGGGAGGAACTTCACGACGCTCCGTTCCGTTCCGAGGTCCACGAGCGAGCCGGACGTGACACCGACGGAGAGCGCGAGGACGTAGACGCCGAATTCGGCCTTCGGCAGCGCATTGGCGAGGACGAGTTGCGCCAGCAGGTGCGCGGCAAGTTTGGCGGGCAGCAGGACGGTGTTCCAGAATGCGGCTTTGCTGGCATACGTGCCGAGCGTCGGGCGGCTGTCGTTGCGGTCCGCCGGTTTTTCGGCTGTCGCGGGTGCGTTCATGGCGTGTTTTCCGTCTTGCGTAAGGCCAGTTCGAAGGCGTTCGCGACGAAATACCGGTGCAGACGGTATGCGGGCATCACCATGCCAAAGCGGCCAAGGAGGCGGATCGCCGCGCGATGTTTACCCGCATCCGCCGATGCGCGTCCGGCGAGCGCCTGTACTTTCGTGTCGGCGACGACGAAACCAAGACGCCGCGCGCGCCGCGTAAATCCGGCAAGGGTGTCGTAATACATCTCGCTCAAACGCTGGTTGTCGCTGAAATGTGCCGCGCGCTTCGACCGCCCGATGCGCTCAACGATCCATTCACCCATCGGCTGCGGCAGCCAGTTGACCGCGACGAGGTGGTAATGTGGGTCGCGCCATGCGAGGCGATTGATGACGGTGACAAGGGCAACTCCATCCGGCGCGAGCACGCGGCCGATCTCCCGCAAGGTTTGTTCGGGATCGCGCACATGCTCGAGAATATCCTGCGCCAGTACGACATCGAACGATCCGTCCGGGCACGGAATGTTTTCCCCGACACCCCGAACTACGCTGGGAGCAATGCCGTATCGCATTCCGCGCAGTTGCGTGATGCGGCAGTAGTCTGCACTCGGTTCGACGCCGATTGCCCGCACACCGTTACGGATCGCGGCAACGAGAAAGCCGCCCATCCCGGAGCCGACATCCAGCACCCGCGCGCCGTTCAGCGCCCCGATTTGCTCGGCGATAGCGCGCAAGCGCGGCAGTTGATGATCCTCTTGCCAGAGACGATCTTCGTGCCAGCGGTCGTAATTCTTCCGCCAGCGCATGTGTGCCGTCCAGCGATCGACAAGCCGAGCCAGTTCCGCCTCGCTCGCTTCAACAGCGGGTGTCTCGGCGGTCAGTATATGCGTCATCGCCCTTCATCCGTGACGAAACGCCTTACCCCCACATGGACACCTGGCATCGCTGATTTCCAATCATGGCGTTCCGCACCGACCACCGTCGGAATGTCTCCGAGCCGCCGCATGTACGGACACGTCGCGGTTCGCAGTATCGTAGCATACGACGCTAGCGGAGCGCGTGTACCGGGCGACCATGCACGATGCCGAGCGCGGCTTCGTGGATCGCTTCGGGCAAGGTTGGGTGCGCGTGGATCGTCCGCGCGATGTCGGCGGCGGAAGCGCCGAGTTGCAGCGCGAGGGCGAGTTCGGCGATCAGGTCGCTGGCGCGTGGCCCGATGATGTGCGCGCCGAGCAGGTTGCCCGACGCGCCGCAGACGAGCTTCACGACCCCAGCCGGTTCGCCGAGGATCTGTGCGCGGGCGATTGCCGCGAACGGGAAAACGCTGGTGCGTACATCGCTTCCGAACCGCTCGCGCGCCTGCTCCTCGGTCAGTCCGACCCCGGAAATTTCCGGTAGCGTGAAGACGCAATTTGGCACGACGGACGGGTCGTACTGGGCGTCGTGCCCCTTGATGTTCTCGACGACGATTTCGCCTTGCATCGAGGCGGTATGCGCGAGTTGCGGCATCAGCGCGACATCGCCGATGGAATACACACCGGGCAGGTTCGTCCGCAGATGGGTGTCCACCTTGACTGCCCGACGGTCTTTTTCGAGTGGAACGTCCGGCGCCCATGCGCCCTCGGTGTAGGGCGTGCGCCCAACCGCCACGAGGACGGCGTCGGCTTCGACAGATTGCTTGCCATTGGCCGTGCGGTAGTGGACGGCGAGATCATCGTCGTCGCCCCAGGTGACTTCCTCCACGGAAGCGTCCACCGTGATCGCGAGACCCATCTTTCGGTACATCGGTATGGCGCGGCGGATCATCTCCGGTTCGACGCCCGTGAGGATGTTCGGCAGCCGCTCGACGACACTGACCGTCGTGCCGAGCGCGGCGAAGATCGTCGCGAACTCCATGCCGATGATGCCGCCGCCGATCACGGCGAGCCGTTTCGGCTGTGCGGTCAACGACAGAATGCCATCCGACGTGACGACGCCGGGCAAATCGAGGCCGGGAATCGGGACCATGCTCGGTGCCGATCCGGTCGCGATGATCACATTGCGCGCAGTGATCTCGCGCGATCCACCGTCAATATCGCTGACGGCGATCCGGTGCGGCTGAGTCGCCGTCAGTAGACAGCCGACGCCGCGCAGGACCTCGATCTTGTTCCCTTGCATGAGGGTGTCAATGCCCCGAACCATCGTTCGGACAACCGCGTCCTTGTGCGCCATCACCGTCGCGAAATCGAGGGTAGCCGGGCCGACCGTCACGCCGAATGTACCCGCGTCGTGGACCGTCCGCCAAACCTCTGCCGTGTGATGCAGCGCCTTGGTCGGGATGCAGCCCCAGTTCAGGCAGGTGCCGCCGAGCGGCCCCCGATCAATGAGGGCAACGGTCAGCCCTTCCTGCGCAGCGCGGATCGCCGCGACGTATCCGCCTGGACCGCCACCGATGATCGCGACATCGAACACGGCGGGTAAATTTGCGTCGGTCACGCTCTTGCTCCTCGCTTCATCCCATGACAGAGGCGGAACTTCCCTGCGGCTTACATTTACCGTAGTCAGTTCCAGCCCTCATTGAGAGGGTACGCGGACAGCAGGAAGTGGTCAAGGTGTGGCGACCCAGAGTTCAACGCCGCTGGACTTCCCGTGGGCGACCACCTGCACGGCGCCGGGCGGTAGCGGGTCGAGCGTGACGCGCAATGTGCCGTCAGGTAGCGCAACGGTGTCGCGGAGGGCGATGGATTTTCCGTCCTTGAGCGTCACCCACATGGCGACATTTTCGCCCGGTTTGTACAGGCTGGGGCTGGTGATCTCTCGATCAGAGAGGGTGAGGTTCGGGAGGGTTGTCGGGCTGATTACGGTCACGGTGGATGAGGGCTGAATGTCAAAAAGCGGGACATTCGTCGCGCGGAGCCGTACGGTATACATGCCGGGCTGTGACGGGAGTTGCACGGTGAAGGGAAGCGTGATCCCACCGTTTGGGATCACGGCCGGCAGGCTGATTGGCACCGGTTGGGATGAGACCTGCTTGCCACCCACGCCGAGGATTTCAGCAGTGAAGGCGAGATAACCGCGCGTATACAACATCCGCTCGTTCATTCCAGGGTTCGTGAGGATGAGTTTCCCGGGCAGTTTGTCGAGGTTTCCGGCAGGATTTGCCATGAATGTGACGCGCACGGTCAGTGGTGGCGCGCTGCGGTCCGGCAGGAGCCGGTAGATATCACTGTCTCCTACTGTTGCGAGAAATGTCACGTTCCGCGATGCGCTTTTGAGAATTTGCGTGATCGTGGCGAACTGGTCCGCAGTATAACCCGATCGGTGGATGACCAGCGTGCCGACCCCCATGTCAGCGAGTGCGTCGAGGTCCTCTGGAGCAGGGGAGTCATTGTGCCCAACGAAATGGCCACGCAGTTGGTAGGTCGCTGCCGGTATGAAGCCCGAATGCCCCCAGAGCACGTTATGCCAGTGATACGTTGAGTAGAACGCCGTCTGGGTATCGCTCGTTTCCACCGGGAATTCCGCGACCGTGCCGGTGCTGGTCTGTGATGCAAGCCACTGATACGGCGCAAGCGTGTTCGCGGAGCGATCCACGGGTATCGTTGGGAGAAGGCGGGCGGCACAGTCAGCGATGGTGAGAAGCGAAAAGACGCACGCGACGACCGGTGCAAGGCGAAGGAGGCGCGGCATGCGCCAGACCACCGCGCGCCACAGCCATGTCGCGCCGAGTGCCGCGAATGGACACAGCGCGAGCAGGACGACCGCCGCGAACCGATCCGGGCCGCGAATCCCTTGATACCCCACGATGTGCTGGTAGAGGAAGCGATACGGCAGCGGTGTCCCGGTGGTCTTGTCGCCCCACGTCGGACCGAAGGAGAGTACGACACTGACGACGCCGAGTGTGGCGAGTCCCGCCATCCACGGGCGGCGCACGGTTCGCAACCCGGCGATGCCGAACGCAAGCAGGATGGCGCCGGGGAAGAGCGCGGAACGCTCGACGCCCGATGTGGGCAAGAGACCGCCCCACAGATAGTTGCCGGGCGTCACGGTTACATACGAGGTCTTGTGCGCCGCGTCATCGTATGCCTCATCGAGGGTGCGAACGATGTTCTGCTCGCGTCGCATTGTAAGGTAAGGGAGGTCAATGGCAGCCACGACAACAGCGGCGATTGCCAACGCCGCGAGCAAACCGATCCCGGTGCGGGAAATGAAAAGACGCCGCTGCCTGATTGCCTCGACGAGGAAAAAGACGATCAGCGCCGTGCCGAACATCACCGTGTAGTAGACCGAGGAGAGCGACGCAAGTATGGTCGTCGCGACGACAGCGGCGAAACGCCAGCGAGTCGGCCGCTGCATGAACCGGATGATTGCGAGGATCGTCAACGGCATCCACTGCATCGAAAGGACTTGCAGGTGCGCGTTGTTGTCCATCCGAAACGGCGCGAAGGCGAAGGCAAGGCCGGCGATGAACGCAGCCCCCCGGATCGCGCCCAAACCGCGACAAAGCGCGTACATCGCGACGCCGCAGAGCGGGTAGGTCAGGAGTAGGGAGGCGTTGTACGCGAGCAACGCGTCGTGGGAGACGAGCCAGAGTGGCCACGCCATGATCGCCTGCGGCAGGAGCAGTTCAGAAAATGCGAGACTGCGCGCGTTCGGCGCGAACATATTGCCGTCATACAGATGGGTCGGCTGTGTGACCAGCGCGTGCTGAACCCAGCGCAGCGTCCACGCATTGAGGAGCGGGTCGCCCAGCGTGTCCGCGACCGCCGACCGGATATGGATGACGAGCGGCCAGAGCAGGAGGACGGTGACGGCCACATACAGGGCCGGAACGATGAGATTCCAGCGGAAGCGTACCGCGAGAATGCGAAGCTGCGCCGTCCGCTGCGACGTTCGGTATGCGGGTTGCGCGGTGGCAAGTCCCATGCGGGAGGCTACCTCCGGCATTGTTACGAATGGAAAAAGAAGTGGTCGGGGAGAGAGGATTCGAACCTCCGGCCTCACGGTCCCGATCCGTGCACTCTGCCAGGCTGAGCTACTCCCCGAAACCTGCGGCAGCATAGCACATGGATCGGCCCTTGCCAACCCCCCATCGCACACCGGCCGCCGCATTCGGCGAGAACGCCTTGCGTGCATTGACGATTTGGGCGGCGCGATGCTACACTGTTTTGCCGACCTTTGCGTGGTCGGTCACACACTGTCACCCGCGCATGTGGCGGGGTTCGAGGAGGACCGGGATTAGCAGACCGCTTC
>JALYXG010000447.1 GCA_030947205.1 Chloroflexota bacterium | reverse complement strand
ACCGCCGCCGCCCCGATCACGCCCTTCAACAGCGAGCGCCGCGACAGTTCCGCGTGCACGATGCGCAAAATGCGTTCTTCCACGTTCTCCATGCTCCTTCCTCTTCGCAGAGGTCTATCCATTCGATCACCCGTACCGACACTATACTCTCATTATCAGTACGCAACGGTCAAATATTCGGATCAATCGCCTACATGGCGATCCCCGCACCCCATCCCACTCCTTTCCAAAGCGAATCAATCGAGCAAGCGAATCTCACAAAAAGAGTATAGCAAGAATGATGCCAGATCAATACCGTCTCTCGTTGCATGCATAGTCTCCGAACATGAAAATGATAAGATCATCGGGGATTACCTCTCCGAACCGATGATTACTCCAGCGGTCCGCATCGGGTTTGGGGATTGCGGCAATTTTGCAGGTCAAACATCGCCCCGCCCCTCTCCGCGATGAAAAGACGGACAAGAGAAGGAACAGCCCCTTGGATATGATGCGACTCGGTATCCTTTCTGACACGCACATCCCGCACCGGCTCGCGGCGCTCCCGGCGGGCATTCCGGGTATCTTCGCCACAGCGGCAGTTTCGCTAATCCTCCACGCGGGCGATGTGGACGAGCCGGGCGCGCTCGACCCGCTCGCGGCAATTGCGCCGGTGATCGCGGTGCGGGGAAACCTGCATCTCGCCTCGCGCTCCCGATCCAGCCCATATCTGCCGTACGCGGTCTTCCTCGACGTGCTGGGGCGGCGCATCGTCCTCACGCATGGCCATGGATGGCCGCATCAATGGCTCTGGGATAAGCGGCGCGGCTTTATCCGGCGCGCGCCGACGCCGGACACGCGCGACGCCTTCAACGATGAACTGATCGCGCGCAACCGGCGTCGCTTCCCGCATGCGGATGTCCTGATCTTCGGCCACTCGCACCGGCGGCTCCTGCGCCGCGTCGGCCCGACGCTCTTCCTCAACCCCGGCGCCATCGCCCACGCGCGCGACGAATCCCCCTCCGTCGCCATCCTCACCGTCACCGCCGAGGATGTCAGCGCGGAATTCATCGAAGTAACGAGAGGGAATTGAACCACGAAGGCGCGAAGAGCACGAAGGGCGAAGGAGGAAGAGTGGAATTGGATGCGATTCATCTTTGAATCTTCCTTTTCTCCCTCTTCGACTTCCTTCGCGCTCTTCGGGCCTTCGTGGTTCAATTCCCTTCCCCGTTCCGCGCTATACTGCGCGCATCGCACATGTCGGGTTGGGTAATCGAGTGGGGAGGGGACGATGGCACCGATGACCGTTACCGCCGACCGTTTGTGGGCAGCCGATGGGCAGGGCATCCGCCATCGCGCATTCGTGCAGTACGAGGGCGACACGATCACGACGATTGGCAACCAGGCGGACCTGCCGACCGTGGACGCGCCTGGCGCAGTGATCGCTCTCGGCGATGTGACACTGATACCGGGGCTGATTAACTGCCACTGTCATCTGACGCTTTCCTGTGGGCCGAACCTCCTCGCAGACTATTTCAGCATGTCCGACGAACTCTTCATGGCGCTCGCGATCCAACACGCGAAAGAGGCGCTCGCGGCGGGGGTCACGACACTCCGGGATTGCGGCACCAAGAACAACATCGTTTTCGGCGTCCGTAAGGCGCAGGAGATGGGGATGATCGAGGCGCCGCGCATCTGGGCTTCGGGCGCGGTTCTGACGAGCACCGGCGGTCACTGCTACTTCTTCGGCGTCGAGGTAGACGACGAGACAGAGATCAAACGGGCGGTGCGCGCGCAGGTAAAGGCGGGTGCGGACTTCATCAAGGTGATGGCGACGGGCGGCGGCATCACGCCCGGCACGAACCCGCGCCGCGAGCAGTTCACGCAGGAAGAGATGGTCGCACTTGTCAACGACGCGCACCGGCTCAACAAGCGCGTCTCCGCCCACTGTCACGGCACGCCCGGCGTCCTCAACGCGACGATGGCCCATGTGGACACGATCGAGCACTGCTCGTTCATGGTTGAGGAAGCGCCGGGCATCAAGTACGAACCGGAGATCGTCGCGCAGATCGCGGAGCGCGGCATCTACGTCGTGCCGACAACGAGCGTCGGCTACCGGATGCTCGAACGCGTGCTGCGGGGCGACATCCCGCGCACGCCGCAGTACGAGGGGTTCATCGCGAGCCAGCAGACGCGCATGGAAAACATCGGGCGACTCGTCACGCAGGGGGTGCGGATCGCTTCGGGTTCCGACGCGGGCGTCGGCGGCACCTATTTCGGCGACTTCGCCCTCGATGTCGAACTGCTCGTCACGACCGCCGCCGGCTTCACCCCCGAAGCCGCTCTCTACACCGCGACGGCGACCGCCGCCGACGCCCTGGGCCGCACCGACCTCGGCGTCCTCGCTCCCGGCAAAAAGGCGGATATGATCGCTGTCGGCGGCAACCCACTCGAAGACATTCACGCCCTCAGGAAGATCGAGATGGTGATGCAGGGCGGCAAGAAGTACGT
>JALYXG010000443.1 GCA_030947205.1 Chloroflexota bacterium | reverse complement strand
GATGAAAGCATTTCCCTTGCTGATTCTCTCTCCCTCTTCGCGCCCTTCGCGCCTTCGCGGTTCAATCCCCAGTATAGGCAGACGCACAAATTACTTGCGAACACCCCGTCCCTCTTGACAGCACCATGTATTGTCCTCTACCCTCACGCTACAGAAATCTGCTCCAGTGCGTGAAAACCAGAGATGCCCGCTCGGTGGGGCGAGCGCGGTTCAGGAAGGTGAGGAGGAACGCGATGGCCCGTGTAGTCTTTGACCACATCACCAAGCGGTTCGGCGATGTCTTCGCTGTCAACGATCTCAATCTTGAGATCAACGATGAAGAGTTCCTGGTGCTCGTCGGGCCCTCCGGTTGCGGCAAGACGACCGCGCTCCGCATGCTCGCGGGATTGGAGGAAGTAACAACGGGAGAGATCTACATCGGCGATCGCCGGGTCACGGATCTCGCGCCGAAGGATCGCGACATCGCGATGGTCTTCCAGAACTACGCGCTCTATCCGCACATGAGCGTTTTCGACAACCTCTCCTTCGCGCTGAAGTTGCGCAAGTACGACAAGCCGGCGATCCAGCAGCGGGTGGAACAGGCGGGCGGCATGCTCGGCCTCCGGACGCTCCTCCAGCGCAAACCGCGCCAGCTCTCCGGTGGTCAGCGGCAACGTGTCGCGCTCGGTCGTGCCCTCGTCCGGGAGCCGCAAGTCTTCCTGATGGACGAGCCGCTCTCCAACCTTGATGCCGCCCTCCGCGTCCAGACTCGTGCGGAAATCACGAAACTCCAGACGCGCCTGAAGGTCACGACCGTCTACGTCACGCATGACCAGGTCGAGGCAATGACGATGGGCGACCGGATCGCCGTCATGAAGGAAGGCGTTCTGCAGCAGCTCGATACGCCGCAGAACCTTTACGACCACCCGTCGAACATCTTTGTCGCGGGCTTCATTGGCTCCCCGGCGATGAACTTCGTCGCGGGTACCCTGCAATCGCAGAGCGGCAGGCTGATGCTGACGCATGACAACTACAGCGTCCCGCTGCCGATTGATAGCCTGACGAATGAGATCAAGGAGAATCTGGGGACGCGTGTCGGCAAGCCCGTCGTCATCGGCGTCCGCCCGGAGGACGTGCTGGACCGCGCGCACGCCAATGGCATGAGCGGCATGGAAGGCCTCCCCGCGACGGTGGATGTCGTCGAACCGCTCGGCTCCGAAGTGCTCCTCTACCTCGACTATGGCACCGAAACGCCGATGATCGTCCGCGTTGAGCCACGCACGAAGGTCAAGCCGGGCGACAAGATGGAAGTGCTCTTCAAGCCCGACAACCTGCATGTCTTCGATGGCGAGAGCGAACTCTCGATCCTTTAGTTCCTACTCCGATCACTGTGAGGGCGCCACTTGTGGGCGCCCTTTTTCGTGGCAAGCAGCGAGTGGTGCGTAGGAGGTGTCTCCAGCCTCATTGCTCATTGCTCGTTGCTCATTGCTCTGCTTCCTCCGGCGGTCGCACTGCTTTGAACATCACGAGCAGCAGTACGTCGTAGATGCCCTTCAGTGCGCCGCCGATGACGAGCGGCCAGCCGAAAACGGTGAGGCTGAGAAGGTAGCCGGAAAGGAGCGGGCTGGCGGCGGTGGCGAGGCTGCGCGGTACGGAGGTGACACTCGCCGCCGCCGGGCGCTCCGCCGGGGTGACGACCGCCATCACATACGAGTTGCGTGTCGGCACATCCATCTGCGATAGGGCGCTGCGGGCAAGCAGCAAAACGATGGCGAGCGGCAGGTTCGGCATGAATGGGACGAGGATCAGGAAAAGGTTGGACGGCAAGTGTGTGAAGACCATCGTGTTGACGAGGCCGATCCGGTTGGCGAGCCAGACGGCGACCGGGAATGACCCGGCGGAAAGGACACCTGCCCAGAAGAAGATCGTGCCCGCTGTCGCCACTGACAGATGGAATCGCTGGAAAAGCCAGAGGGCGAGCAGCGACTGAACGACGAAGCCGCCACCGAACGAATCGAGGCTGAAGAGCGCGGCGAGCGTGTAGACGATCTTTTTTGATTCGCGCAGCGGCGCTTCCGGGATGTGCGCGCCCGGTTCGATGGCCGGTGAGAGGGTCCGGTAGAGGAAAAAGGCGATCAGGGCGAGGAGCGCATAGACGAGGAACATTCCTTCGAGTGCATGGGTGAGGCCGAGCGACGTGTGCGCGGCGATGAATGCCGGTACCCCGGCGCAAAGGGCGCCGCACGCCCCGACGAGCGACGCGACAAGGCTGTACCGCGCGAAGAGCGCCGTGCGGCCCCGCGCGCCGATGGTCTGCGGCAGGAGCGATTGCTCCAGCGGCAAGAAAACGCTGACGTCGCCGGACGACGGGTTCAGTGTGCCGACGAAGGAAACGATCATCAGCGGCCAGAAGGCGTGGACGAAAGCGAAACCGATGCCGGTGGCGATCATCAGCAGCGCCGCGCCGAAGAGCAGTCGCCGCCGCTTCAGTCGGTACGCGATCAGCCCGACGAGCAGGGTGAGCGCGGCAGAACCGATGAGCGTCGCCGTCGTCACCGCGCCAATCCGCAGGCTACTCAGCCCAATGGTCGTCAGATAGACTGGCAGGAGCACGCTGATAAAACCGTCCCCAAACGCACGTACGGCGCGCGACGCGATCAGCACGGCGGCATCGTGTGTCGCGTTCAGTGGGAGGAAGCGCCAGCGTCGTTCCGGCAACGATACATCCGGTGTCGTCATTCCCTTACTGCCTCTGAAGTCGCGTTGCATCGCCGCCGCAGAAGAGGTAGAGAGCATCATAGACGATCCACTCGCGCCGATTCGTCTCGTGGTCGTCGTACCCTCCGGCCTGCGCCATGCACCGGAACCCTTCGGCGACTGCTTCCAACCCGCGCGATTCCGGCGTCAGGTCCTTCGCATCAGTGTCCGCGCCGCGCACGATCAGCGCGAGTTGCCGCAACGCGAGGTCGGTGAGGCCATACTTCTTCAGGATGGCGTCGAAGGAGCACTCCGGGCCGTGGTGGCCGAGTTCGACGCCGGACGCGTCATAAGGGGTCGCCCCCTGTTCCTGCACGACGGCGGCAATCTGCTCGGGCGCGACGAAGATGAACTCCGCCTCCCGGTCAACGAATGAACGGATCAGCCAGGGGCAGGCGACTCGATCAACTTTGACATTGGCGCGCGTAACCCACTTCATCGCTCTGTTCCTTTCCCTACAACACCTATATGAGCACCCACACGAGCACCCCGACCGCACCGGAAGCTACCACGAGCGCCGGTTCCGGTGGTTTGAAACGCAAGAGCAAGCCGAGCGTGACAAGCGCGATCAGTACGGTGGGTAGATCAACGAGCGCCCGCCGACCGATCACGATCACTGCTCCGGCGATTGCGCCAACGGCTGCGGCGGTGGCGCCCGCCACGAAAGCTTTCAGGAATGCGTTGTCCCGGTGTCGCCTGAACCACGGGAGGGGGATGATTGTGAGGAAGTAGACAGGCAAAAAGATACCTGCGGCGGCTACGGATGCGCCCGCGAAGCCCGCAATGAGGTAACCGATAAACGCGACGGTGATGACAACCGGGCCGGGGGTAATCATTGCCACGGCGACGGCGTCCCGGAACTGCTGCTCGTTCAACCATCCGTGCTGTTGGACGACGCCTTCGTAGAGGAATGGCACCACCGCGAGACCGCTACCGAAAACGAATGCCCCCGCTTTGATGAAAAAGAAGAAAAGGGAGAGCAGTTTGCCTGTGCTGCGATCAGTCGCCGCGACGATCAACGGCACGATGGGCAACGGCGCCAGGCTGAGAAGGGGGAGCCGCATTTTGAGCCGTTTCGGAAAGGCCCGGACGAGCGCCACCGCAAGCCCGGCGAGGACAAAGAGGAGGGCAAGTTCGGCTTGTGTGATGACGGTCACGATCATGAGGACGCCGAAGATCGCCCAGAGCAGAGGGTCGCGCTTGATGGTGCCGCGCGCCAGTTTGTACGCCGCAATAACGATAATGGCGACGACTGCCGCGCCGACGCCGTAGAAAAGCGCCTGCATCCACCAGAGGCCACCGTATGCGACGTAGAGCATGGAAATACCGAGTACCATCAGGAACGAAGGGATGACGAAGGCGAGACCGACAACCGTCGCCCCGATGATACCGCGCAAGATGTAGCCGAGCGCGATGGCGAACTGAGCCGCGAGTGGCCCCGGCATCAGTTGGGCGAGCGCGAGCGCGAGTTTGTAGTCATCCTCGCTCACCCACTTTCGCTGCTCAACGAGGTCCCGATGCATGTGCCCCACGAGCGCAACGGGCCCACCGAACCCGATCGCTCCGAGCCGCAGAAAGTAGGCAGTCAGCGGCCAGAGACCGATCGTGGTAGGTGCATCAGGTCGTGAGAGGGATGTCTCAGTGATGGGGGCTGCCATATCGCTCTCGTTTCTTATCGTGGGGCGATCCGTCACGCGCCGAATGGGTGTCAGCGACGTTCGATCTCGTCGAGTAATCTGATGACGCGGGAGCGGATTGCCGCACGAGCAA
>JALYXG010000437.1 GCA_030947205.1 Chloroflexota bacterium | reverse complement strand
GCGTCTTAGCGGTTCATTTGGATCGCTATTCCTGCTTGCGATATGCCCCAAGATAGGTGAGCATTGCCGCGCCGGTCTTGATGCCCTTGTAAAAGCGTTCGATCTCCATGTTCTCGTTTGGGGCGTGGTTCGATTCGTCGGCGTTGGCGTACGGGACGCCGAAGGCGGGGATGCCGAGCGTTTTGGTGAAGACGTAATCGGGCAGGCTGCCGCCCATCGCCGGGACGAGCAGCGGCTCTTCCCCCTGCGCCGCCGCGATGCCTCGCCGGATCGGCTCGGTGTAGGGGGAGTCGAGCCGCGTCTTTGACGGGTCCATCGAACCTTGCCGGATCAATTCGACACCGGGCGCATGCGCGCGGATATGCGCCTTGACTTTCGCGAAAATCTCATCGGCGGTCTGCGACTCGACAAGGCGGATGTCGCACTTCGCGAACGCCTCGTGCGGCAAAACCGTCTTCGAACCGGAGCCGCCGTAGCCGCCGTGCAGCCCGTTGATCGTGAAGGTTGGCCACGTCGCCAGTCGCTCATAGAAGCCGCGCTCCGTCGGCTGGTCGAACGCGTCCAGATCGAGCGATTGCTTGACCGCCGCGATGTCCACCGGGATGTTCGCCAGTGTCTCGCGTTCGAGTGGCGTTGGCGCGTCCACATTGTCGTAGAAGCCGTCAATCGTCACGATCCCCCGGTCGTTCTTCATCGTCGCGAGCAACTGCACGAGCGTCCAGATCGGGTTCGGCACGACGCCGCCCCAGTTGCCGGAATGCAGATCGCGATTCGCGCCGCGCGCCCGGAGTTCGAAACTCAAGACGCCGCGCACGCCGAATTTGAGCCGGGAGCGGCCATCCGCGTCCACGGGTCCATCGCTGGTGATGACGAGATCGGCGTGCAGTTCGTCGCGGTGCGCGCGGGCGAAGATGGGCATCTGCGGGCTGCCGATCTCTTCCTCGCCTTCGAGCAGCACCTTGACATTGCATGGCAGCGCCCCTCGGCAGGCGAGCAGCGATTCGAGGGCGAGAATCTGCGCGAAGTGCTGCCCTTTGTTGTCGCCAACGCCGCGCGCGTAGAGCCGACCGTCGCGGATCGTCGGCTCGAAGGGGGGCGAAAGCCATTCCTCCAACGGGTCGGGTGGCTGAACATCGTAGTGGCCGTAGAGGATGACCGTCGGCGCGCCCGGCGCATCGTTCCGCTCGGCGAGGACCATTGGCCACCCAGCGGTCGGGATGATCCGCGCCGCCAGCCCGATCCGGTCCATCACTTCGGCGATGTAGGCCGCGACCTCGGCGATGCCCAGCCCATGCGCGCTGATGCTCGGCATCCGCAAATAGGCGATGAGGCGATCAAGGAAATCCTGTCGGTGTTCGTCCACATACGCGAAAACATCGCTCAAATCAGGCGCGGCGGGCGACGACATGTGTACCTCCGAAGGAACGAGTAGCGAGAACGAGAAGAGGCCGGGGGCCGAGTATAGCACTCAGCCTCCGGCCCATTGCACTCAGCACTCAGAAACGACCTCGAAAAGGATCCCTTCGAGACACTTGAGGCATGTGTGGGCAGATTGTTATATTATTGTAAGAAGGTAGACAATCGAAGGTCAGGTAGTCTACTATGGACCTGCCCACGAAAGCGGGGGCGTCCACGATGAGCGAATCGGAAAACACTGTACGCGAAGCCCGTGTCACCGATGGACACGACGGACGGTGTGGAATGGGATGTCAGACCGAGATATGCTCCTCGCGACGGCTAACCCTGTCGCGTTCTATTAAAATCAGGAAAGGATCGGTGCGATGCGTTGTCAACGGGCCTTGCTCGCGGCGCTCATGCTCGCCATGCTGGTAGGGGTGCAGCCTGCCACCGCCGCTCCACGCTCAGAAAACCTCCGTGAATCTTCTCCCTCCCTCCTGTCCGCAGGGTTGCCGGCAATCCGAACCATTTTCCTCATCATGATGGAGAATCATAACTGGAGCGATATTCACGGCAGTACCTCCGCGCCGTATATCAACAGCTTGCTGCCCCTCAGCGCGCATGCCGAGCAGTATTTCAATCCGCCCGGGATCCATCCGAGCGAGCCCAATTATCTCTGGCTCGAGGCCGGTACGAATTTTGGCATCCTGAACGATGCCGAGCCCGCCGTGAATCATCAAAGCACGACCCAACATCTCACCTCCCTGCTCACGAGCGCCGGTGTCTCGTGGAAGACCTATCAGGAGAGTATCGATGGGACGAATTGCCCACTGACGAGTGGAGGAACCGACGGGAAATACGCTGCCCGGCACAATCCCTTCGTGTACTTCGATGACGTGACGAATACGAATTCCCCCGCCTCCGCGAACTGCATCGCACATAATCGCCCGTTCCCCGAACTGGCGACGGATCTCGCGAGCAATACGCTTGCGCGCTATAACTTCATCACGCCCAATGTCTGCGACGACATGCACGACAGCACCGGGTGCGCAACGCTCGATAGCATCAAGAATGGGGATACCTGGCTCTCGCAAAACGTGCCCACGATCCTCAACTCCGCAGCCTATCGGAACAATGGCGCGCTATTCATCACCTGGGATGAGGGCGAGGGGGGGAGCGACGGCCCGCTCGGCATGATCGCGCTCTCGCCGCTGGCGAAGCAAGGCTACGCAAATACACTCGCCTATACCCACAGTTCGACGCTCCGCACACTTGAGGAATTCTTTGGGGTGACGCCCTTGTTGGGGGACGCGGCGAATGCGACCAATCTGAGTGACTTCTTTCAATCCCCGGCACCCCTCCCTCCCCGACGACCGACCGGGCCACTCAACCCATTGCCCGCCCTTCCGTTGCCGCCAACACGACCGTCCCCCGCCCCGAACGTCGGCACCCCGAACCTGCTGCCGCCCGCCCGCCGTTGAGGGACTCGACGGGTGCGAAACGTGCGCCGCGATGCGCGGAACCGGGCAGGGAATACGCCTTTTCGATGGCGTACAGCCGACAAGCGGCCTGGTTAATCCGTATTCCAAGACAGTTTCTCAGTACTCCGTCCTCGCTATCCGAGTGTCGCGACCACGAAGAGCGAGCGGAAGGCGCGGCACCAGATGTCGGCGGTGTCGTACTGAGCAGGGTCGAAGTCGGCGGGGAGGGCGTAGTTCTGGTTGCCTTTGTTTCCCTTCAGGCCGCCGAGATCGAGCGTGCCGCTCGCGCCGCTGATCCGCACGCGGAGGTCGGGGCCGTTACTGACGCTTAGATTCTCCAATCGGAGGATGTATGTGCCGTCGTCCAGTTGATACACCGTCGCCTGACCGGAACCGGGTTCATCAACGACCGCAAACGCCCCTGTCTTTATCGCGACGGGATCGGCGGCGACCGACTGCGCAGCGAGCGGTAGGACGATGAGCGCCATCAAAAACACTGCCATGCCGAGGCGCACCGATGTCCGCACACGAAACGTCCCACCGTGGCGCCGAAAACTGCTTTTGACAATCATTTTGCTCTCCTCGTACGTTCTCTCGTTTCTCAACCGCCGATCTCATCGGGCAACCGACGGGGCCGCGATGCTGCGATCATTGTGGAATGTAAAGATGACGAAACGCTTACCGAGACACGCGGAGTGGTAGCGTAGGCTTCAGCCTGCGCCCTCGTGATGGACTCTAGACAGAGACGCAGGCTGAAGCCTACGCTACCATGTCTCAGTCCTCAGTTCTCAGTCCTTCTGTGACGACGGGGAATTCTTCGAACAGGAGCATGTTGTCGTCGGCGGCGAGACGGTTGTTGCGCTCGAAACCACAGCCGAGGCAGCGATGGACGAGCATCGGCTCGCCGTTGGGCCGCATGAAGCGCGCGATGGGGGCCATCTTCGCATTGCAGTCGCTCGCGCGGTCGCCGGGGCGCCCACCGTCCACATGGCGCGAATACAGGCAGAGCGGGCAGTGATTGCGGTGCTTGCCGCCGCTGATCGTTGGCCCGATGAAGGCGCGGCAATGGACGCATTTGAACGACTCGCGCCCCTCCCGCACCGCGCGGGTCGGGCCTCGTCGGGGGGCGTCCCGTGGTATGTCGCGTGGCGCACGAACCGGCATGCGCGCGTTGCGTTGCTGGCGGTTCTTCGCGGGTGGCAGGGCATATCCGCCCTCATCTTCGTCGAAGTCTTCGTCCCTCTCCATGAGCATATGATACCAGACAGTCCTTGAAGACCGCCGTCGGCCCCATGTCCATTTGCACGTCCGTTCCCATCAGCCCTTTGTTCCGATAGATGCCATCCGTGACCCGTGACCAGTAGTCGGTAGTCAGTAGTCAGTATCCGGTAATGTGTGGCTTCATTCTGGCTACTGACTACTGACTACCGACTACTGACTGCTACCCTCTGCTCCCTCGTGGGTCGAGCGCGTCGCGCAGGCCGTCGCCGAGGAGATTGAAGCCGAGTACGGTGACGACGATTGCCAGGCCGGGGAAGAGTGCGATGTGCGGATAGGTGAGGATGTAGGTGCGCCCTGCCGAGAGCATCGAGCCCCACGATGGCGTCGGCGGCTGCGTGCCGAGGCCGAGGAAGCTGAGGGCCGATTCGAGCAGGATGATCCCCGCCACCGAAAGGCTGGCGAGGACGATCAGCGGGCCGAGAACGTTCGGCAGGATGTGGCGGACGATAATGCGCGCGTCCGATGCCCCGACCGTCCGCGCCGCCGTGACGAACTCCCGCTCCCGCAGACTGAGCACATCCGCCCGCACGACGCGCGCGTACTGCCCCCAGACGGTCACGCCGATGATGATGACGACATTGCGCAGGCTTGGGCCGAGCGCGGCGGCCATCGCGATCAGGAGGACGAGGAGCGGGAAGGCGATCAGTGCGTCCACGATGCGGGAAAGGAACGCGTCCACGAATCCGCCGAAATAGCCCGCCGCCGCCCCGACGAACGCACCGATCACCAGCGAAATCCCGGTCGCGGAAAGGCCGACAATCATCGCGATGCGCGACCCGTAGATTACCCTACTCAACATATCCCTTCCGACCTCATCCATGCCGAAGGGGTGGGCGAGCGAAGGTGCCGCGCCGCGTATCGTTGTATCAATTGCATACGGATCATAGGGGGCAAAAATGGGCGAGAGGATAGCGAGGAGGGCGATGAAACCGATCATCACGAGGCCCGCGACCGCCGGCTTGAACCGGATGAATCGCCGCCACGCCCGCCGCCACTCGTTCTGGCTGCGAAACGCCGCCTGCATCGGGAGGATGGTCGGGGAATGGGCGATGGATTCGCTCGGCAATTCGCTCTCCTCCGACTAGCGGTATCGGATCCGGGGATCCACGTAGGCATAAATAAGGTCCGTCAAGAGCGTCGCCACAACGACAATCGCCGCGCCAATCGTGACGATGGACTGGACAACGAGATAATCGCGCCGACTGATCGCCTGAAACAAGAGCCGCCCGATCCCCGGCCACGCAAAGACCGTTTCGATGACGATTGTGCCGCTGAGCAGCACGCCGATGCGGAAGCCGACGACGGTGATGATCGGCAAGAGCGCGTTGCGCACGATGTGGCGGAACATCACGATACGCTCCGTCAACCCCTTCGCGCGCGCGGTCGCGATGTATTCCTGACTCATCACCTCGAGCGTCGTCGCGCGCGTCAGCCGTGCGAGCAGCGCCATCTGCTCCGTGGAAAGGACGAAGACGGGCAGGACATACGCCTTCCAGCCATTACTGCCAAAGGGTGGCAGCCAGCCGAGTTTGAGCGAGAAAAGGATGATGAGCATCAGCCCGAGCCAGAAATTCGGGATCGAGATGCCGAGGGTCGAGAAGAGCGTGGCGGATGCGTCGAAGATCGTGTACCGCTTGACCGCCGCGAGGATGCCCATCGGGATCGCGACGACGAGTGAGAAGAAGAGCGCGAGGCCATTCAGTTTGAGCGTGTTTGGCGCGGCGGCGCGCAGCAGATCGGTCACCGGTCTGCCGCCGAAGGTGACGGACTCGCCGAAGTTGCCGTGCAGGATGTTCTTCAGCCAGGTGAAATACTGCACGTAGATCGGCTGATCCAGCCCCCAGAAGTGGCGAATCACCTCGCGCTGTTCGTGCGTCATGTTCGCCTCGCCGACGATCAGGTCCACCGGATCGCCGGGTGTGAGGTGAAGGATCGTGAAGACCATCAGCGTCACAATCCAGATGACGACGACCCCTTGGAGGAGACGGAGAATAACATATCGGCCCAATGAACCTCACCCCCGGCCCCTCTCCATTGCTGACAAGCAATGGAGAGGGGAGAAGATTCACTCAGTGCTCAGCACTCAGCACTCAGTACTCGTCCTACCCTTCCTCGATCCAGTACTTGGAAAAGTTCTGGTAGAGCCAGTAGGGGTTGGTGGCTTTGTCCGGCATGCCTTTGATGCGCTTGTTGAAGAAGAGCACCGTTTCCCAGTACATCACGTAGAGGAAGGGCACTTCTACCGAGATCAGTTTCTGCAGATCGCTGTAGATCTTCTTGCGCTTCTCCGCATCAACCTCTGCCGCGCCCGCGTCGAGCAATTTCTGCGCGTCCGGGTTGTCCCAGTGCGCCCAGTTATTGGTATTGCCCTTATAGAGCGCCTGCCCGTCCGGGTCGCCGTTGTTGCCGCCGTAGGTCCAGTTGAACAGACCGATGTCGTAGTTCCCCTCGCGCTCTGCCGCGAGCGCGGCGGAGGTTTCCAGTTCCTTCAGTTGCATGTCAATGCCGACGTCTTTGAAGTTGCGCTGCGCGATCTCTGCCTCGCTCTTGCGCAGCGCGTCCCCGCTAAAGACGGTGCAGACAACCGAGAGTTTCTGCCCCTGCGCGTTGGCGAGGATGCCGTCCGACCCCGGCGTCCAGCCCGCGTCCTTGAGCAGCGCCTTGGCCTTATCGAGATCGCGCGGGTAGGGTGTCGTGTTCGTCTCGTAATAAAACTCGAGCGCGGGCGAGATGTTGCCCGTCGCCTTGACCGCAAGCCCCTTCAGGAGGTCCTTGACCATCGCGTCGCGGTCCATCGCGTACATCATCGCCTGGCGGACGCGCTTGTCGCTGAGCAGCGGGCGCGTGACGTTAAGCGGGAAATGGTTGACAGCGGCGCCCGGCGCGCGAAAGGTCTGAAACTTCGGGTCTTTGATGAAATTGAGCGTATCTTCCGGCGCGAGCGGCCAGGTGGAGGAGTCCGCGTCGCCGGTGCGGAGGGCGATGGCCCGCACGGAAGTTTCGGGCACGATGTTCTCGCGCCAGAAGTCAATGTAGGGGCGGCCACCCCAGTAATCATCGAAGGCCGCAAGTGTGACGTGGTCGCCAAGTTTCTGCTCCATGAACTTGTACGGCCCGGTGCCGACCGGCGCTTTCTTGTATTCCTTCTCGCCGATCTTCTCGTGGACATGCTTGGGCACGATGGCAACTGTCGCGCTCAACGCGCCGAAGGGGACGTAGACGCGCGACAGCGTGACGACGACGGTGAGGTCGTCCGGCGTCGCGACATCCGCGACATCCTTGAAGTTCGGCTGGTTGATTGCGGCATTCTTCGGGTCGCGGAGCCAGTCGTAGTAATACTTGACATCGGCGGATGTGAAGGGCTGTCCGTCGTGCCACTTGACGCCTTTGCGCAGTTTGAATGTCCACGTCTTGCCGTCCGGCGAAACCTGATAGCTTTCGGCGAGGACGGGGGCGAGTTTGAAGTTCTCGTCCACCTTGAGCAGCGCTTCGTGGATATTATAGATGAGGACGTACCAGACGGTCGGACCGGCATCGTCCGGGCTGAGGCTCGAAACATCCTGATGCCCCACCGTCACGAACGTACCACCCCGCTTCGGCTTCTTGCCGGACGCGGACGCGGCGGTCGTCGGGCTGCTGCCCGTGGCCGCACTCGCCGCCGGGGCGGTCCCGCCGGTGGATGCGGCACTGCTGGCGGCGGGTGCGGTTGACTGATTGACGGCGACCGTCGGGATCGTTCCTTTGGTGGGCGCTGCCTGCGTCCCGCCAGCGGGAGTATTCGTCGGGGCGGAGGTGGAACCCCCACATGCAGCCAGGAGCGCGGCGACGACCGGACTCGACATGCCGAGGAGCGCGGCACGGCGCGAGAATTCCATGCGCTGTGCGGGGGTGGCGTCCCGCAATGCCTCGACCAGGTCAAGCGGATGACTGGCGTCGTACGACACGGTAATCCTCCTTCACAACGACGAACACACAAACGACGGTGACGTAGCGGCATTCCAGCGCTAACATTGGCGGGATCCGTGCGTGCCGGGCGCGATGCAGACTGAGCGCTATTCCCCTGCGGGCGTGATGATAGTATAGGGTTACGCTCCAAATGGTGTCAATCGGCGCGCGTCGTGCCGATATACCGGATTCAGCGGGTTGTCTTGTGCATCTATGGTCGGATGAATCGTCTCATCCGTTCGTTGTCGCGAAAATGACGTCCGCGAACTCCGTGAGCATCTGCGCGGCGATTGTCGGGTCGCGCAGGCGTTCTTCGGGTGGGCGATCCGTCGTCGGGGCGTTGCTGACGGCGAACCGCGCGAACGCCGCCGTCGCACCATTCTCGCTCGTCAAGACGCCGTTTTCCCAGCGCACTGTCGCCTCGTCGCCGCGCCAGCGGATGCGCCATTCGATCCACATACTCTGCCCCTTTTGGTAGCGTAGGCTTCAGCCTGCGTCCCTCCCCGGTAGCCGGGCGCCCCTCGGGTAGATTGCCAGTCTAGGCGAGAGACGGGGGAACACAGGGACGCAGGCTGGAAAGCCTACGCTACCGGTAGCACAGGCTTTCCAGCCTGTGAGTCTAGAAACTGTCTGGAGTTGCCCCGTTTGGGTGGACAGTGAAAGACTACGCGACCAACCCTTCGACTGTCCACCTCCTTTCATACGCAAGTGGCGACAAGTAGTCGAGCGCCGAGTGCCGTCGGTGCGTATTATAGAAG
>JALYXG010000429.1 GCA_030947205.1 Chloroflexota bacterium | reverse complement strand
TCATCTCGACGCGGTGCGCCAGTTCATGCACGACGACGTAATCGAGCACGGCGGGCGGCGCGAGGGCGAGCCGCCAGTTGAAATTGAGGTTGCCCGCCCGCGAGCAACTGCCCCAGCGCGTCTTCTGGTCCCGGATGGCGACGCGGTCGTACGCCAGGCCCATCTCCGCCGCACGGGCCGCCACACACGCAGCGATAGCGAACCGTGCTGCCTCGCGCAACCACGCTTCCAGCGCAGGCCGTGCCGCCCCCGCCTTCGGTACGGTGATCGCGAATGCCTCGGCATCGTGGACGACCGCCGTGCGCGCGCCGGGCTTGATCGCGACGCGGATGACGCGCGGCGCGCCGAGAAAGGTGATCCGCTCCGGTAGGGGAGCGTCGGCGGCAGGTTCCGGGGGCAAGGCGGCGAAACGGTCGAGGTGCTTGAGGATCCACCCTTGCCGACCTTGGATGAAAGCCATGAGGCGAGAGCGGTCGTAGCCAAGCGGCGCGACGACACGCAATCCCGCCCCCGGCGCGACGATCAACCGGGGCTGCCGCGCGCGCTGGCTGATCGTCAGTGTATACGGAACGGCCCGCCCCGCGAGCGTCACCTCTTCGCGCATCATCGCCACTCCCTTCCCCACCATTGCCCACCACGGATCGAGCATACCACCACTACCGACCGGATCATCACCGCCGGGATGATGAAGAGATGCCCGATAGATCATTTATGTATGGTGATCTAAAAAAGCGCGCTCATCGTATCAACAACAACGATTGCCACAGATGTGGCAAAGAGGACTTGGAAGGAGCGATGAACGATGCGATGTGCACGACGGTTCAGCGCAGTTTCGGTGGTCATGGCGATGATTCTTGCCTGTTTGCTCCCGGCGACGGTATTCGCGGATGGCGGATTACTCGGCGGCGGGGTCAGTGTGACCGTTGGCGGCTCCGGTGGCCCGGTGAACGGCGGCGTCAATGTCGGCGGCGGCGGGGTGAATGTCGGTGTCACTGTCGGGGGCGGTAACGGCAATGGTGGTGGATCGGTCGCGACGGTCAATGGCGGTGTTTCCGTCGGTGGCGGCTCAGTGGCGAATGGCGGCGCGAGCGCGACCGTCGGTGGCGGCTCGGTGGCGACGGCAGGCGGCGGTGCGACCGTCGGCGGTGGCTCGGTCGCAAACGGCGGCGCGGGCGCGACGGTCGGTGGTGGTGGCTCGGTCGCGAATGGCGGCGCGGGCGCAACCGTCGGCGGCGGCAATAACGGCAACGGCAATGGCGGCGATCCCATCGTCAGTGCCGGTGCGGGCGCCGGTGTTGGCAATACCCCAAACGGTTCGCTCGTGGGCGTCGCCGGCTGCGTCGAAGTCGGTGGCAACTGCAACGGCACGACCGCGACGGCCGGCGCCCCCGGCGCCCCGGTTATCGGCGTCGGCGCGTGCGTCGTCGTTGACGGTTCCTGCAACGCCCCGGCGTCACCCCCGCCGGCAATCGGCGTTGGCGCCTGTGTGGCTGTTGACGGCAACTGCTCCGCTCCCCCGACCACGGTAAGCGCCGGTGGCGCACCGATCGTCGGCGTCGGCGCGTGCGTCGTCGCTGATGGCTCCTGCACGACCCCGCCGACGACGGCTCCGGTCGGTGGTACGGCCTGCGTCGCACTCGATGGGAGCTGCAACGGCCCAACGACACCGACCGGGACCGGCATCGGCGTCGGTGGCACGGGCACAACGCCGGTTGGTGGCGTCGGCGCCTGCGTTATCATCCTCGACTCCTGCGGCGGGGTCCCTGTTTCCGGTGGCCCGACGGGTGGCCCGGTGTTCGGTGGCCCGACGGGCGCGCCGATCCCCGGTGGCTCGACGCCCGGTGGCCCGATTACCGGTGGACCAACCCTCGGCGGTTCGACGGGTAGCCCGTTCCCCGGCGCCCCAATCACGATCAGTGTGACGGGCGATGGCAATGCGCTGACGACCGCGACCGCGAATATGCCCGCCAATGCGCAGGACAACGCGAACCCGGCCCTTTGCGCGATCCCGCTGACGGCATTCTCCAAGGATGCCACGATGACCGGCACGCTCGTGGATTGCGCGAGTGTCCATGTGGCAGGCTCCCGCTCGCTGCTCCCCGCCGGCTATGGCTTGACCGAGGATTCGGCAACGGCGGGCGCCACCACCAAGGCGCTCGGCGGCAGCGGTCGTGTCCTGACCGACATCGCCGGCACCTGTGCCGGGTGTGAGACGGCCTTCGGCTCCGGTTCCGGCTATCGCTCATTTGTCCAACTGAAGGACCAGGCGAGCGGCGACTTCATCAATGTCGGACTTGTCCACGAGGCTTCGGCTGCGGGGACGGGCGAGCACAACACCGGCGGCATGACGCTGATGATCCAGACTGGCCGCAAGACGGCGACGGGCTACAATATCTCGCAGGGCTTCATCGCCACGGACGCCAACCGCGTGCCGGGCGGCCATGCGACAATCCTCCTCGCCTGGAACGCGCAGGGCGTCACAGTCTCCGTCAACGGCGTCGTGCTCCCGAATGAGAGTGCGCCGCGCGCCGCGACCGTCGGTACGTACGTCGTGAACATGACGCAACCGGTGATCAGTTTCGCCGCGAATGCTAAGAACCCCGGCGAGCGGGTGGACACGACCTTCAAGTCCATCGCCTTCGCCGGATAAGGCGCGGGGAACCTCATCCCCGAGCACACAGAAGCCCTCCACATCTCGTTTCGCTTTCGCGGGCGACCTTCGGGTCGCCCGTTTATTCTTGCGTATCGGGGCAACGCAATGCGCCTCAGTGGCCATCACATTTTTAACTATTAGATCGTTGTTCAAAATGATTGATCGTTTTGCTACGTGCCAGTGTCGCGGTGAAGGAGCCTTGCCCCGTGCAAAAGACCCACATGTTCGTATGCTCGCACCTCGTGCGTCCGGTGTTGATCGGTCTCCTCATCGTCGCACTGACGCTCGCCATCGCTCCACCGCCGCCCGTCACCGCCGCGCCACCCCCTACGATTCCGCCTGGCCGCGATACAACCGTCCCGCTGGAACTGCCCGCGACCATTCAGCGCGGGAACGAGACCGTTCAGGCGATGCCCCTGCGACGCATGACCACTGCGGATGGCCGCGAGGCGGTCGCCGACCGGATCATCGTTGGTTTCAAGAATGACGTAAGCGACGTGGAACAGGGCGCAGTGCATCGGGCCGTGGCTAATACGACAGGAACGATTAATCCCTCCCCCCTTAAGCGCGTGGGCGACGCGGCAGCGTATATAGACGTCACCGGAGCGACATCGCTCGACGCGGCGATCCAGTCATATCGAGCGGATCCTCGCGTGCGCTATGCCGAGCCGGACTACATCGTCCATACCACCGAAACGCCGAATGACCCATCGTTCGATACCCAGTATGCGCTGACGAAGATTCAAGCGCCCGCTGCCTGGAATACAACGCACGGCTCGCCGTCGGTGAAGCTCGCCATCCTCGACTGCGGTATCTACGAGGCCCATCCTGATCTCACCGGCAAAGTCGCACTTCGGCAAGACTTCACCGGCAGTCCCTACGGGACGGACGACAAGTGCAACCACGGCACGCATGTGGCGGGGATCGCCAGCGCCACCACAAACAATGGCGCGGGCGTCGCGGGTGTCGGCTATAACACCGCATTGATGAACGGCAAGGTATTGCTCGAACAGTATGACAGCACGGGGAAGCTCATTGGCGCCTCCGGGAGCAGCACATGGGTCGTCAATGGTATCCATTGGGCCGTTGACAACGGAGCGAAAGTGATCAACATGAGCCTCGGCTCCACCTTCACACCGCCCACCGGGTCCGCGCTGACCTGCTCGCAGACCTATCAGGACGCGATGAACTATGCTGCTGCGCACAACGTTGTCGTCGTCGCGGCGGCGGGCAACGATGGTGCGAGCGAACTCTTCCAACCGGCGAGTTGCGCTGGCGTGGTCTCGGTCGCGAGTACGGACCAAAACGATGCGCGGTCGAGCTTCTCGAACTACGGCACATGGATCACGCTGGCGGCGCCCGGCTCGATGATCTATTCCACCGTCAATCCCACGATCGCCGAGAACAGTGGCCATGCGTATGCGTATTTCCAAGGGACATCAATGGCCGCGCCCCAGGTCGCGGGGCTGGCGGCGCTGGTGTGGGCCACACCAGGGGCGGCAAGCTCCCAGGCGGTTGTGAGCCGATTGGAGCATGCGGCGGACCGTATCGCCGGTACGGGGGCAATGTGGCA
>JALYXG010000405.1 GCA_030947205.1 Chloroflexota bacterium | reverse complement strand
CCGACGCTCGGCTGCAACGTCCTCGCCGTCGCGCCGCGCGAGGTCATCATGGCGGCGGGCAATCCCGCCACGAGCGCGGCACTCCGCGCTGCGGGTTGCACCGTGCGCGAGTACGCGGGCGCGGAGATCAGCCTGAATCGCGAGGGCGGCCCGACCTGCCTCACGCGCCCCATCTTACGAAGCAATGAGCAATGAGCAATGAGCGACGAGCGACGAGCAATAAACCGGCACGTCTAATTTCATAGATTTTCTGCCCTGTTTAGCCGATTGGGATGCGGCAAACGGATGGTCAAATTTTGACTGTTCGCGGCCCAATTCGTATACTTCGTTGTAGAACAGATTTTCTGCATGGCGGCGTGTTTCGCCCATGTGGATGGGACGAAGAGAGTCGAGGCATAACATGGCATCCGAGATGGTTTCTTTCATGTATCTGACGCCCGAAGCGCCGCCGGTGCGCCCGTCGCTGCCGGTGTCGCTCTCCGCCGCGATCCTGCGCGAGCGGCTCAATCCGGTGATGGTGGCGACGATCTTCAATGCAATCGAGACGGCCGAGCCGGTCTGCATCCTCTACCGGCGCGACGACGGACAGATCACCGCCCGCGTTATCTGGCCTGAGCGCATCTGGGTGACGGAGGACGACCACGTCGCCGTTCGGGGCTACGACAGCCGCCGGGGCGCCGTCCGCACCTTCCGCTGCGACCGCATCGCGGACGCGCACATCATCGAGCCGTAGCGAGGCGGGCTTTCCTCACCCCCACTGCCCAGAGGGCACGGAACAGATAGGAATGTTTGGCGACGGAGAGGGGAGGGAACTCGGAGGAAGCATCATGGTATTCTGCCAACCTTCTCCGTATCTGCATTTCCCCCCTCTCTATTGCTGACAAGCAATGGAGAGGGGCCAGGGGGTGAGGTTTCTCCTATCTCCCCAGCACCCGTTCCAGCCGCGCGACGGCTTCCGTGAGCACGGGCGTCGGTTGGAGGAATGAGAAGCGGAGGTAGTCGCTCCAGGCCGGGCCGAAGCCGGTGCCGGGAAAGATCAGGACGTGCGCTTCTTCGAGCAGTTTGCGCGCGAGTGTGAAGGCGGGCAGGCCGGTCGTAGCAATGTTCGCGAAGATGTAGAACGTGCCGTACGGGTGGCCGTAAGTGAATCCCAGGGCATCGAGCGCGGGCATCAAGGCGCAGCGGCGTTCGTCGTAGATAGCGCGGAACTCCGCGACACATTCCTGCGGGCCGTTGAGCGCGGCGACGCCTGCCCACTGCGAGATCGCGGGCGCGGCGATGCTAATGGACTCCTTCATGGCGCGGATCGCTCGCGTCAAGGCAGGCGGGGCGACTGCGTAGCCGAGCCGCCAGCCCGTCATCGCGTACGTCTTGGAAAATCCATTCAAGGTGATCGTCCGCCCGCGCATCTCGGGCAGCGAGCCGATGCTGAAATGCTCCGCGCCATCGAAAACGAATTGCTCGTAAATCTCATCGGAAATGACGACAAGATCATGCTCAATAGCGAGGCGCGCGATCTCCCGCAGGTGCGCGGGGGAGATGACGCCTGCGGTCGGATTGCCGGGCGTGACGAGCAGGATCGCCTTGGTGCGCGGCGTGATCCGCCTCTTCACTTCGTCGGGGCGCAGATCGAAGTCGTCCTCCTGGCGCGTCGGCACAGGCACGATCACGCCGCCCGCCCGGCCAATCGCCGCGTCGTACGAGCTGTAGCGCGGGTCGGGTACTAAGATTTCGTCGCCCGGATCAAGCAGCGCCTGCACGATAGCGTACAAACCTTCCTGCCCGCCCGTCGTGACGGTGATCTCCGTTTCCGGATCGGCGATCACGCCATTCTCGCGTGCCAATTTGGCGGCAATTGCCCGCCGCAGTTCGATCAACCCGGCGGGATGCGTGTAGTGGTCGCACCGCCCGTCCGCCATCGCCTTCTTCGCAGCGGCGACGATGTGCGCGGGCGTCGCGAAATCCGGGTCGCCCAATCCGAGCGAGATCACGTCCGGCCACTGCTGGGCAATCTCGATCAGCACATCCCGCTCGTCCACCAACCCTGCCGCATCGGCATGCGCAATCGTGCTACTCATTCGTCACACCCCCGAAACCGGGGAGAACCGCAGAGATGCAAAGAGCGCAGAGATCGCAAAGAAATACGAAGGAAAGAGTGGGAAAGTATGCATCAACATTCTTCCTCTCTTTTCCCTCTTTGCGTCCTCTGCGCTCTTTGCGTCTTTGCGGTTCTCCCCGGCTTCAATCCCTGGACGAGAGGGGTGAGGCGGGTCATGGCGTCGTGGATGACGGGGGTGGGTTGGGTGAGGGCGAAGCGGAGGTAGCCTTCGCCGCCGAGACCGAAGAGATGGCCGGGCAGGGTGCGCACCCCGGCGCGTTCGAGGAAGAGCCGCGCGCACTCGGCGGATGACAGGCCGGTGCTGCGGATGTCCGCGAAGGCGTAGTATGCGCCACGCGGGTTGCCGTGCAGGAGGCCCATCGCCGCCAGCGCGGGCAGGAGAATGGCGCGGCGCTCCACCAAATCGGCCCGCATCTCGTCCACGGCGTCTTGCGGGCCGGTGAGGGCCGCGAGCGCCGCCCACTGCGACGGCGCCGCCGAGCAGATCGAGAGGGCGAGTTTGAGATCGGTGATCGGCTGGATCAGATGCGCCTCGCCCGCGACGTAGCCGACGCGCCAGCCCGTCATCGCGTATCCTTTGCTGAATGAGCCGACGATCACTGTCCGCGCGCGCATACCGGGAAGCGCCGCAATGTTCAGATGCGCCGCGCCATCGAAGACGAATGCTTTGTAGATTTCGTCGAACAGGACGAGGAAATCGCGCTCCACCGCGAGGGCGGCAATCTTCGCCAACTCGTCGCCGCCGATCACCGCGCCCGTTGGGTTGTCCGGCGTGACAAGCACAAGCAGGCGGGTGCGGGGTGTGAGGCGCGCCTCGATCGCGGCGGCGGTCAGGCCGATACCGGTGGTCGGATCAACGGGAACAGACACGCAAACGCCACCGGCGAGGCGAACGGCATCGTTGTACGCCGGGTAGCCGGGATCGGCCAGCAGCACTTCATCACCGGGGCGGACAAGCATCTGCACGGCGACGAACAGCCCTTCCTGTCCGCCGGAGGAGATGAGGATTTCACTGTGCGGGTCGTAGGCGACGCCGCTCTCCGCCGCGAGCCGATCGGCGAGCGCGTGCCGGAGCGGGGCGATACCGGGGCGCGAGGTGTAGTGCGTCTCGCCCCGATCGAGCGCATCCGCGACAGCGGCGATGATGTGCGGCGCAGTCCGTCGCTCCAGTTCGCCCCGCCCAAGATCAATCACCGGCAACGCGGGCGTGATCGGCGTCGCGGCGGCGTCATCCGCCAGCCAGGCGCGCGCTCGCTCGGCGACATACTGCCACCCATCCGTCGCGCGCGTTGTTGCAATCATGCCTGCCCGCTCCCCGTATCGCCGCCGATCCGCACCGCGCCCTCTTCCCTACGGCACAGCGTGGGACATGCATTTTTACCATACCAGTCAACCCCATACGGAACGGCGCACGGATATGGTACGCTCTCGCCACGCCTTATCGGTGCATCCCGCAGCGTTCGCGCCCGATGTTATGAGGAGGAAGCCATGCGGCAGCCGAAGATCACGCGCATCCGCGTCCACCAGTATCAGTACACGGTTGAAAACCTCGGCGTGGACTACAACGGCTTCAATCAGATCTATGAGCCGGGTGCGACGTTCACGCACACCGGCCACATCGTCGCCATCGAGACGGACACGGGCGTGACGGGCGAGTACAACGGCGGGGACACGGCGGCGATGGCGCAACTGCCGATGTTCACGCACTACCTGCTCGGCCGCAACCCGCTCGAACGCGAGCTAATCCACAACGACATCAAGCGCGCCTGCCGCAAGAACGACCGGATGGGCATGGGGCCGGTGGACTGCGCCCTCTGGGACCTCGCGGGCAAATTGTACGACGCACCCGTCTGGCAGATGCTTGGCGGCTGGCGCACCGAACTGCCCTGCTACGCCAGCACGTATCACGGTGACCACCAGAAGGACGGCCTGAGCAGCCCGGAGGCGTTCGCCGCATTCGCTGTGCAGTGCCGCGCAATGGGCTACCCGGCAATGAAAATTCATCCGTGGGGTCGCGCGCCGATCCAACAGGAAGTCGCGAATGTCCTCGCCGCGCGCAAGGCGGTCGGCGACGGCTTCGATCTGATGCTCGACCCGGCCTGCGAGTACAACACGTTCACCGACACACTGAAGGTTGGCCGCGCCTGCGACGAGGCGAACTTCCTTTGGATCGAGGACCCGATGAAGGATGGCGGCATCTCCGCCCAGGCGTACCGCAAACTGCGCCAACTGATCCGCACGCCGATCATGATCGGCGAGCACGCGCGCGGGTTCGAGACGCACATTGATCTGATGGTGCAGGAGGCGACCGACCTCGTCCACGCCGACCCGAACTACGACATGGGCATCACAGGCGTGATGAAGATCGCCCACGCCTGCGAGGGATTCGGGATGGATGTGCAACTGCACGCGCCCGGCCCCGCGCAGCGCGCCTGCATGGCGGCGATCCGCAACACGAACTACTACGAAATGGGCCTCGTCCACCCGAAAGTGACAGGCGGCAAACCGCCGATCTACGCAGACGACTACGCGGACGGGTTGGATGCGATTGACCGGAACGGCTGCATCCCCGTCCCGCCCGGCCCCGGCCTCGGCATCACCTACGACTGGGATTGGATCACGAAGAACCAAACCGGCGTCGCGGTGTATGAATAGTAGACGACGGTATTGGTGGCGGCGGGCTTCAGCCTGCCCCAGCGAGAGGCAGGCTGAAGCCTGCCGCCACTCTGATTTTGAGCCATGTCGGAAACAAAAGGACGATCCGCAGTGCCTCTATCAGCGACAACAGTTCTGAGCGCCCCAACAACACAACCGGTTCCATCCGGTCGCTGGGCGATACGCCAGACATGGCGGGATTTGCTCTTCGCGCATTGGCCCGTGCCAGCGGAAATGCTGCGCCCGCTGATCCCGGCGAACCTCGATGTGGACACCTTCGATGGTGCGGCGTGGGTCGGCGTCGTGCCCTTCCGCATGACGGGCGTGCGGCTGCGCGGCATGCCGTTCTCGCCCGTCGCGGGGGCATTCCCGGAACTGAATGTGCGCACGTATGTCGTGCCGCATGGGACGACGGAAAAGAAGCCGGGCGTCTGGTTCTTTTGTCTCGACGCGGGCAGCCCCGTCGCGGTTGCGGTGGCACGGGCGTGGTATCACCTGCCGTACTTCAATGCGCGCATGTCTGTCCGTGCCGACGCGGAGCGCATTCGCTATACCTCGCGCCGCACGCACCGGGGCGCATCGCCCGCCGCGCTCACCGCCACGTATGGCCCCA
>JALYXG010000401.1 GCA_030947205.1 Chloroflexota bacterium | reverse complement strand
GAGGCGGCGAAATGGTCGCTCGGCCACAAACGCGACCTCCGGGCGGCACGGGTGCAGGCGGCGCTCGTGACCCTCCGCGCGCTTCTCCCGCCGGGTCGAGGGCATGGATGATGGCGACGCGTGTCCTGCTCATCTCCGCCGAGTACCCGCCGATGCCGGGCGGTGTCGGCGATTACACCGCGCTCCTCGCTAAAAGCCTGACAGATGACGGTGCATCCGTCGCGGTGTTGACCTCTGCAATGAGCGATCCGACGATGAACGATGCCATTACCATATTCCCTGTCGTTCGCCGTTGGGACTGGCGTATCGCGCGTATCGTGCGCGATGTCGTCAAGGAAGTACGTCCCAATGTCCTCCATCTTCAATTCCAGACAGGGATGTATGGGATGCATCCCGCGATCAATCTGCTACCCGGTCGGTCCCCGTTCGCGCACGGCGAGCTCTATCGTTACGCACCGGAGTCACAACTCCGACCGTGGTTCGTGACAACATTCCATGATCTGCGTCCTCCCTATTTGTTCCCAAAGGCTGGATTCCTCCGGGGGCAGGCCATGTACCGTCTCGGGCGTGAGAGTGATGCCGTGATCGCGACAAATCGCGCGGATGAAGAGTCGCTCCAGGAATGGAATCGCAAGACGGCGCTTGTCCCGATTGGTAGCAACATTCCTGCGGCAGCCGTTCGTGATCCACAGGCGATCCGCGCGCGGTACGGCATTCCCGCCGATGCGGTGCTGCTGACGACATTCGGGCTGCTGAATCAGTCGAAGGGGATCGAGACGGCGATTGACGCGCTGGCGCTGCTCCGACACGGCGGGATGGACGCATATCTCCTGCTGATCGGTGCGGGCGCGGGCGTCAATGACCCGACGAACCGTGCGACAGAGTCCGCCATTGGTGTGCGATCCGAGGCGGTGGGGATGACCACATCCATCCACAGAACGGGCCAACTGCCCGCTGAGGAGGTCGCGGCGGCGTTGGCGGTGAGCGATGTTTGCGTGCTGCCGTATCGCGATGGCGCGTCGCCACGGCGCGGGAGCCTGCTGGCGGCGCTCGCGCAGGGCATCCCGGTCGTCACGACGACGCCCGCACGCGGCGCCTACGATGGCTTGCCCGCCTTCCGAGATGGCGAGGTCGCGTGCTGCGTGCCGACGGGCGATGCGCGCGCCGTGGCGGATGCGGTGCACACGATTCGCGGCGACGCCGCCCTCGCGGCCCGCCTCCGCGCCGGATCGGTCGCATATGCGGCGCACTTCACCTGGCCGACAATCGCCGCACAAACACTCGCGCTGTACGAGACAATCGGCGTGGCGGCGATGGATAAAGCCGCAGCGCCACGTATCGCATCGGGGGTCGAACGCTGATGGCTCTCGCGGAGCGACAAACGACCGATGCGGTGTCGCCGCCACGCCAGCGTTTCATGGGGGTTCGTTGGCGCAATGAGGCGATTCCGCTGCTTCTTTTGGCGCTGCTCACGTTGCTTGGCGGGCTGATGCGGCGGTATCACCTCGGTCAGCAGGGTCTCTGGTTCGACGAAGCGGATTTGGTGATGCGCGCCCGACAGCCGCTCCCCGATCTGCTGCGGAACGTCATCAATCCGGGCGAGAACGGGCCGCTCTACACCTTCGGGATGGCGTGCTGGATTAAGGTTATCGGCACCTCGGAAGTCGCCGTGCGACTGCCCTCGGCCATCGCTGGGACGCTCGCCATCCCCGCACTGTACGGTCTTGGGCGCATGTTACGCGGGCCGCGCCTCGCCGTGATCGCCGCCGCCCTGCTCACTATCTCGCCATACGCGCACTGGTATGCGCAGGACGCCAAGATGTACAGCCTGCTCGTCCTCCTGACGATCGTCGCGACGTGGCTGCTGCTCATTGCCATTCGTCGCGGTGGCGCGGCGTGGGTCGCGTATGGCGTCGTCGCGGCGATCACGCTGGGCATCCATGCCACCTTCCTACTCGCCCTCGCCGCGCATGCGGTGATCGCCATTGGCCTGTGGCGGGCGGGATACGGCACGCGACCAACAGGGCGACAAGCGCGCTGGCTGGTGGCGCTGATCGGTGTCGCCGCGTTTCCACTCCTTCTCTGGGGCGCGATCTTCGCGGTGCGGAATGGCCCGACATGGCAGGTGAAGGCGACTCCGTGGGCAATTCTCCAGCGGATGCTGATCGAGTTTAGTGTCACGAACCGTTCCGATCCCGGCATCCATGCGTGGGGAAGTTGGCTCTACGTCGCCCTCGCCGCGCTTGGGGTTGGTTTGACGTGGAACGCCCCCACCCCCGACCCCTCCCCCGCCGTGCGGGAGAGGGGAATCCGCACCGTTCGACGTTCAATCTCCCCTCTCCCGTTTACGGGGGAGGGGTCGGGGGTGGGGGCGTTCCCCCCCCGTCTCGCCCTGCTCACCATCGGGGCGATGACAACGGTACCGGGATTGCTGTTTATGCTGCTTTCCCTGCGGCGTGCGGTCTTCGAGGATCGCTACTTAATCGTCGCGCTGCCGGGCTTCCTGCTGCTCGCCGCGCTCGGGGTTGATGGGTTGCTGCGCTGGAAACCGACGTGGCCGGTCGCTGTCGCGGGTGCGGTCGCCGTCCTGATCGTCGCGTGGATACCGCTGCGGGAGGTCAATTTCTCGACCGTGCCGCAGAAGGAGGATTGGCGCGAGGCGTACCGGCATCTCGCCGAGCACGCGCGGGCAGGTGACGGCGTGGTCGTGTATCCGGGTTATCTCCGCTCGACGTATGACTACTACGCGATGCAGTTTCCGCAGTTGCACAGCCTCCCAGTCGTCACGCCACCATCGCTCGCGCCGGGGACAAATGTCTCCGACCGCGCGCTCAACGCTTTCTTCACTGAGCAAACGCGTGGCTGGGAGCGGGCATGGCTCGTCGAATCGCCGGAACGGGCGCCGACGCAAGACCCGGACGGGCGCATCCTCGGCTTCTACGCGGACGGCATCGCGAGCGTGCAGCAACGCCCGCAGACGCTCTTCGCGGAGCAGCAATACAACGGCGTCCTGCTCGATTGTTTCGCCTATAATAGTCCATTCGGCGCGGATCGCTTGCCGCCGGAGGTAGTCCCCGATCTCCATATCGGCGATACCGGCATTGGCTTGTTCGGTGTCTCGCTCGAAACGCTGGATGGAACGAAGAACGTTGCGCGCGGGGCTTTCGCACCGCTCCTACTCCGCTGGATCGCGCCGAACCGCGCGATCCCGGACGACTACACTGTGCTCGTTCGGCTCGTTGATGCGACGGGCCGCGAGGTGGCGCGATACGACATTCCGCCACTGGACGGCCACTGGCCGACGAGTACATGGCGATCAAGAGACGACCCCTACGATCCGCACGACCTCCGTATCCCCCCCGATCTCGCGCCGGGCCAGTACCGCATCCTCGTCGGGATGGCGTCCGCGAACGATCCCACGCACCCGCTGCCGATCTTCAATCGCGATGGCGTGCGCGTTGACACGAACGGCCTGGTCGTCGTCCTACCGATCACGGTGACATGAGGAAAACCCGCTACCGCGTCAATGACTTGCGACAATGCGTCGGTCGTGAGACAATACGTACAAGTCGAACGTACACTCGAATTGCGTAACCGTAGCGATTCGGATTGTACATGGTACGGACGCGGGGGTGGCATGGCGTTCGCAATCACATCGCGCCGCACCGCACGGACACGACCACACTGGACGGTCGTGCCGTTCGACGCGCGTGGCGCCGGTGTCGGCGAGATTCCGCCGACGGTTGCCATCGAAACGCCGCACGATGGCGAAACACTCCTCGTCCTGTGTGTGGAGGCCGAACAAGCGGGACCTGATACAGTGCGGCGCTGTTCGCTCGCGCTCGATGCGTTCCGCGCCGGCTTTGCGACGATCAGCCCGCGTATGCTCACCAATGCCCTCCTGGCGGGCATGGAGGAGGCGAACGGCGCGCTCTACGACCAGCGAGCGGCGCGTGGGATGCATCGCCCAGTCGGTATTGGGCTGACGGCGCTCGTCGCGCGGGGTGCGGATGCCTATATCATCCAGGCCGGGCCGGGGCAGGCGCTGATTGTCGGCGCGGAAGGCATCACCGCTCTGCCGCCGCTCCACCGCCATGGGTCACCCGGCGCGCTGGACAGCGACGAGCGCGCCGGGGCCGCGCCACTCGGTACCCTCCCGACGATCGAACCCGACCTGTTCCATGTGGACGCGAGCGACGGGCTGTTCGCCGCGCTCTGCGTTTCCGCGCTCGGTCGTGTGCTGCCGCGTGAGGACGACGGCCCACTACTCGCATGCAACGCGGCGAACGCCGGGGAATATCTCGTCTCGCTCGGCACGCGCTACCGATTGCCGCAGGCATACGGCGTCATTTGCTCGACGATGGGCGGTGACGACGGGGTTCCGGCCATGCCGCCCGCACGCGGAATAATCGGGATGGCGCAGCCCGAAGCCAGTGATGATGCAGTCGCTGATCCCTGGTCCGCAGGGTTGCCAACCGCCGAGGAGCCGACACGTCATGCGCGGTACGCACCCGCGCCCGTTCCACAAGGCGACGAGGCGGAGCCGCGCTGGGAATACCTCGGCGAGCCGGAACGAGGACGCCTGCGCGGCTGGCGAGCGGGAGCAGCGTCATCGCAGGACGCGACCTGGGGCGATCCTCACCACGCGCCGCGTGCCGGGCGACTTCCGGCGCTGCCGCCGCGTTTGTGGGTACTAATAGGGGGATTCCTGCTCGCGCTCGTTCTCGCCGTGCTGATCGGCATCGTCCATGCGCTCTCGGCACATCGCGCGAACAGCGCGACCCTGCACGAACTGGACGTCATTGCCGTAGCGCGGGCGCAAGCGGTCGCGCTCCCCGATCCTCAAGCGCACTATGCCGCGCTGACGACGGTCGGCGTACAGCTGGAGAAAGTTGCGGCGGAGGGCAGGCAAACGCAGCGCGTCGCT
>JALYXG010000394.1 GCA_030947205.1 Chloroflexota bacterium | reverse complement strand
CAGGCGGCGGAAGGGCTTGGCTACACGCATCTGCTCGCCTACGATCACGTCGTCGGCGCGGACATCACAAACCGACCGGACTGGCGTGGGCCGTATACGACCGCGAGCCTTTTCCACGAGCCGTTTGTGCTCTTCGGCTACCTCGCGGGGTTGACGACGCACCTCGAATTCGTGCCGGGCGTCATTATTTTGCCGCAGCGGCAAACCGTCCTCGTTGCAAAGCAGGCGGCGGAAGTGGATGTGCTGACAGGTGGGCAGTTCCGGCTCGGCATCGGCGTCGGCTGGAATGAGGTTGAATACGAGGCGCTGAACGAGGATTTCGGCAATCGCGGCAAGCGGAGCGAGGAGCAGATCACGGTGCTCCGCGCGCTCTTCACCGACGAGGTCGTGACGTTTCACGGCAAGTGGCACCACGTCGAGGCAGCGGGACTCAACCCGATGCCCGTGCAGCGGCCGATTCCAATCTGGATCGGCGGGAGTTCCGAGGCGACGCTGAAGCGCGTTGGCGAGATGGGCGACGGCTGGTTCCCGCAGCGTCCGCCGGACGAGACGGCGCGCGAGATGGTCGAGAAGACGCGGCAGTACGCGCGGGCCGCCGGGCGCGATCCGGCGACAATCGGCTTCGAGGCGCGCGTCAGCATCGCGGGCGCGACCCCGGACGAGTGGGCGCGGCAGGTCGAGGGCTGGCGCGCAATCGGGGCGACGCACCTGACAGTCAACACGATGAAGGCTGGCCTGAATTCTCCGCAGGAGCACATTGACGCGATCCGCCGCTTCAAGGAAGCGGTCGGCGCATGACCGCGCCCGGCATTCTCGGCATCTTTGCCCACCCGGACGACGAATCGTTCGGCCCCGGCGGCGCGATTGCGGCCTACGCGCTGAACGGCACGCCGGTAGACATCCTCTGCGCGACGCGAGGCGAGGCGGGGCAACTCGGCGACCCGCCCGTCACGACGCGCGAGGGGCTGGGCGCGGCACGCGAGGAGGCGTTGCGTGACGCCGTGCGCATTCTCGGCTTTCGCGACGTGTACCTGCTCGCTCATCACGACGGTGAACTCGCAGACGTACCGTATGACACACTGCTCGGGGAGGTGATGGACGTGATGCGACGCGTGCGCCCGGCGACCGTGCTCACCTTCGGGCCGCGCGGCATTTACGGTCACCCCGATCATATCCGCATCTGGAAGGCGGCGACCGAGGCATTCTGGCGGCTCCGGGGCAGCGTGCCCGAACTCCATCGGCTTTACTACCACGCCATCCCACGCCGGACGGGCCGCGCGATGAACCGCGCCATCCCCGGCCCGGAAGGGACACCGAACACGGAACTGCCCATACCGCCGCACGCGCTGGAGGCGCAAATCGCCGCCCTCGCCGAGCATGCCAAAACGCAACTGGACGCGCGCGGTATGCGCGAGCGGCTGATGCAACTGCGGCCAACCGTCGCCTACCTGTATCGCGTCGAACCGCCGCTGCCGTACGGAGAGATTGACCGGAGCCTGCTGCCATGACGTTGCGCACGAATTACCATACCCACAGCCGCTACTGCGACGGCGAGGGCGAGATCGTCGAATACATCGAGGCGGCGCTGGCGGCGGGACTCGATTCGTACGGCGTTTCCTGTCATGCCCCGTTGCCCGTGCCGACGCGCGACCCGTGGATGATGCGGCTCGACGATCTTCCCGCCTACTGCGCGGAGGTGCGCCGACTGCGGGACGAGTACCGCGACCGGCTGCCGATCTTCCTCGCGCTCGAACTCGACTATGTGCCCGGCATGGAAGGGTTTATTCGCGAGCGGATTCTCCCGCACCACTTCGATTATTTCGTCGGCTCCGTCCATTTCGTCGGCATGGACGATCAGGGCATGCCGTGGGAGATTGACGAGAGCGCGGAGCGGTTCGCCGCCGGTCTGGAAGGCGGCTGGCACGGCGATGTGCGGCGCGCATTCGAGCGGTACTTCGCGCGCCAACGCGAGATGATCGGCATGCCGGGTGTCGCGATTGTCGGCCACATGGACAAGATGAAGATGTGGAACGAGAACGACCGCTACTTCCGCGAAACGGACGACTGGTACGTCGCGGCGGTGGAGGAGACCTTGCGCGCCTTCAAAGCGGGCGGGTTGATCGTCGAGCTGAACACCTCCGGTCTTCGCAAAGCGATTGCCTCTCCATTCCCCAGCCCGTGGGTGCTCGCCCGCTGCCGTGACCTCGACATCCCAATCACCGTCACTGCGGACACCCACCAGCCCGCCGATGTCGCCGCCGGCTTCACCGAAGCCGCCGTCATCCTCCGCGATCTCGGCATCACTCACGTCATGGCCCGCGACGGAGACCGCTGGATGACGCGCCCGGTGGACTAATTCCTTGAACCGCCAAGCTGCTTTGTTCGCCCTAACCCCCAACCTGCCCTTTGGACAGATTGCTAGCCTGCCTTCCCGTCCTGAGAGGCATACTGGAAAGCCTGCTACCACCAAGAAAAACGCTCCAACTGTGTAAGTCCTACAAATAAGAAATCGATATCGTCACTGTGAGGTCGTTCGCAACAGAATGTAAGACGCCACGGCTGACATCCGTGCATACCTGCATGCAAACATCGAAAAACACGGTGGTGGCGGGCTTCAGCCTGCTCCTCGCTGTGGCGATCTAAAACCTACCACCACCGGGAAACCTGCGCTATGCACGGATGTCGGGTCACGGGTTGCTCCGTTTTCTGGTGCCACGGCACCGAAAATGCATTTACCGACCAGCGAGGGACATAACCCGGTTGATTGTTCGTTCATCCGTAGCGCGAGGCATAGGTACGGTGCAGATTTCGGATCAACAACGGATCGGCGAGCGGTACGGATTGCGGCAATCCATCGGGATTGGCGGGATGGCGCGCGTCTATCTCGCGCATGATCGCGTACTAAACCGCGAGGTCGCCGTGAAAATCCTCAACCCGGCGCTCGCGGCCGATCCGCTCTTTGTCGAACGATTTCGCCGCGAGGCGCAGGCCG
>JALYXG010000380.1 GCA_030947205.1 Chloroflexota bacterium | reverse complement strand
GCGCCCGCGCCCGCCGGCGGCAGGCCGGTCGTCGCCTGGCAGCACGGGGCGGTCGGTGTCGGCCGGAACTGCGCACCGTCGCTCCGCGCCAACTGGGCGGGGTTCATTGACGGGCTTGCCCTGTTCGTGCAGCAGGGGTACGTGGTCGTTTCGACCGACTACGAGGGTCTGGGCGCGAGTGGCAGCCACGGCTTGCTCGTCGGCGAGACGGCGGCAAAGAACGTCCTGGATAGCGTCCGTGCCGCGCATAACTTCGCCGAGGCGGGGGCGGGGACGCGATTCGCGGTCTGGGGCGAGTCTCAGGGTGGCCACGCATCGCTCTTCACCGGGGAGTTCGCGGCGTCCTACGCGCCCGAGATGACGCTGGTGGGGGTGGCGGCGGTCGTCCCGCCGACCGACCTGAGCGCCCTGTTCGACCGCAACCTCGGGACGACATTCGGCAATGTGCTGGCATCGTTCGCATTCGCGACCTGGGCCAGGACCTACCCCGACGCGACGCTAAACCAGATCATCACGCCCCTGGCCCAACCTATCGTGCGCAATCTCGCCGCGTACTGCTTCCTGGAGGAACGCGAAACCCTCTCCATCCTTCCCGGCTCGCTGCTGACGCGCGTCACATTCCTCAGTCGCCCACCGAAGGAGACGGAGCCGTGGAAGCGCCTGCTCGCCGAGAACTCGCCGGGCCAGCGTCGCATACCGGCGCCCCTCCTGATCGCGCAAGGAGCGGTGGACCCGCTGGTCCGCCCGGACATCACGCACGCCTACGCGGCCCGGATTTGTGCCGCCGGGGATACGGTGGAGTATCGCAGCTACCCCGGAGTGGGGCATGTCGGCTCCGGCAAAGCGACCGCGCCGGATGTCGTCGCCTGGATGAACGACCGCTTCGCGGGCAAGCCCCCTGCCAGGACCTGCACCGGGGTTTGAACGAGTAACGAGTCACTTCCTCTGCTATGCTGCGTGGAGCGCCGACATTGCCCGAACCGATGGCCCAACGGTCGGGACATCCGCCGAGTGACGGCAACGGGCGCGATCGTGAGGGAGGAATAGCATGACGAGCACAACCGGCAATCCGCGCTACGAGGTGGTCGAGGGGTGGGAGCAACTGCCCGAGGGCTTTCACCACGCCGATGTGGTCGGCGTGGCGACCGATTCGCACGACCGGGTTTTCCTGTATACCCGGCGGGAATCGCGCGTCATCGTTTACAACCGGGATGGCTCATTCGTCGCTTCCTGGGGTGAGGAGTTCTTCACGCCGCGCACGCACGGCCTGACCATCGCGCCGGACGATTCGGTCTACTGCGTGGACGAGGGTAAGGAAGCGATCTTCAAGTTCACGCCCGAAGGCGAACTCTTGCAGACGATCGGCATGGTGGGCGTCGCTTCCGATACCGGCTACGATGGGCGCTCGCTGGCGAGCATCACGCACGGCGGCCCGCCCTTCAACCGGCCGACCAATATCGCCATTGCACCGAGTGGCGACCTCTACGTCAGCGACGGCTACGGCAATGCGCGCGTCCACCGCTTCGGCGCGGACGGGCAACTGATCCAGTCGTGGGGCGAGCCGGGGACCGGGCCGGGTCAGTTCAACCTTGTGCATGGCGTCGCTGTGGACGCCGAAGGGCGGGTACTGATCGCGGATCGGGAAAACGACCGCATCCAGTTCTTCAGCCCGGACGGCGAGTATCTCAGCGAGTGGCACGATGTGCAGCGCCCGACGAATATCGCGATTGACCGCGACGGGACGATCTACGTCGCCGAACTCCTGCACCGCCCCGGCGACCACTCCCCGCGCCTTGGGGCGATCGAGGACGAGCGACCGGGCCGGGTCAGCGTCTACGATGCGGCGGGCGCCGTGCTGGCGCGCTGGGGTGGGATGGACCGCTGCGCGCCGGGCAACTTCGTCGCGCCGCACGACATCTGCGTGGACTCGCACGGCGATGTGTATGTGGGCGAAGTGACGTACACAATGGGCGTCCGCCCCCGCCTCGTGCCCGATGGCTGCCATACGTTCCAGAAGTTCAAGCGCGTGGAGTAAGCGATGAGCAATGAGTGATCCGCCGTGATTACCGTGGCCGTTGCGCGAACACCGAGCCTTCTCGGTCGGCCTCATTGCTACTGCCCTGAAGGGTGCCCGCTCATTGCTCATTGCTGCTTTACGGGGCGCAGAAGAGGTAGATAAGTTCCTTGATGTGAGCGAGGGCGTCGGACAGGCGGACGCTCTCGTTCGCGCCGTGGGCGCGACTCTCGCCGCCGCGACCGAGGCCGACGGTGGCGATCTGGTCGGTGCCGATCGTTGCCGCAACATTCGCCATGTCGGTCGAGCCGCCACTGCCGGTGCGGTGGAAGTCGGCATCGCTGTAGCCGTGCAGGCGCTTCATGATCGCGACGAGTTTGTTGGCAAGCGGATGATCGGCGCTCTGGTAGTAGGCGGGGTACGCCTTCATGAAGGCGACCTCGACCGCTTTCGCCCGGCTCCGCTCCTGCCCGCGTTCGACCGCCTCACGAATCTCGCGCTCGACGTCCTCGTACCGCTCCTCGGGGATGAAACGGCGG
>JALYXG010000351.1 GCA_030947205.1 Chloroflexota bacterium | reverse complement strand
AGCTCGACCGCGTTCAAGGATGCGGTCGCAAATGCGCTGGCGAAGGCGTCGTGAACGGGGCCGTCACAGCGGCGCAAACGTACCGCCGCTCCGCCGTCTTCATGGACACGCTCGTTTCGGTACAGGCGGTTTCCGATCTGCCGGAAGCGCGCTTCGACGAGCGGGCAACCGCCGCCTTCGCATGGTTCCAGCGAGTCGAGCGGGCATGCAGTCGGTTCGACCCGGATAGCGAACTGTCGCGGCTCTGCGCGTGCGTCGGGGAGCCGGTGCCGGTCAGCTTGCTGCTCTTCGAGGCGGTGCGCTTCGCGGTCGCGGTCGCGGGCTTGAGTGCCGGCGCATTCGATCCGACTATCGGGCAAACGCTGGCGCGGCGCGGCTTCAATCGCCACTATCTCACCGGGCAGACAATGGAAACCGCCGATGCACGCGCGAACCCGACGAATTATCGCGATGTCTCCCTCGATGTGGATGCGGGCACGATTACGCTGCGGAAATCGCTGCTGCTCGACCTCGGCGCGGTCGCGAAGGGGCTTGCCATTGATCTGGCGGCGAAGGAGATGCACGGCTTCGCGCACGCCGTGGTTGAGGCGGGCGGCGATCTGTATGCGCGCGGGCGGAATGCGGCGGGTGAGCCGTGGCGCGTCGGTATCCGCCACCCCCGGCACGATGATGCGCTGATCGAGGCGTTACACGTCTCAGACATGGCGGTCTGCACGTCGGGCGATTACGAGCGGCGCGACCCGACCGGAAACGGCCACCACCTCCTCGACCCGCACACCGGCGCGTCGGCGGATACCGTCATTAGCGTCACCGTCGTCGCGCCGACCGCGATGGTCGCCGACGCGCTGGCGACTGCCGCCTTTGTGCTCGGCCCGGCGCGCGGCCTTCGCTTCCTCGACGCGCAGGGCGTGGACGGCCTGATCTATTCCGCCGCGCTGGAGCGCCAGGCGACACGCGGCCTGGCGAGGTATCTTCGATGAGAATTTTTTCGACCCTCCAGCGGTTTTTCCGTACGCCGAAAGGGTTGCTCCTGCTGGTCCTCGTGCTGCTCTCCGCGATCGCAATCGTGCCTGCGGGCGCGCGCCATCTCTTGCCGGGCGTGGTCGGGGCGGTCGCGGCGGCGATGGTCGTGGATGTCGCCATCGTCCGGCTCTGGCGCGGCGTCTGGTTTTTTCCCAGTGGCGCGATTCTTTCCGGCCTGATCGTCGCGCTGATCCTCAGCCCGGCGGTCGCGTGGTACGTCCCGGTCGCGACCGCCGCGTTCGCCGTTGCCTCGAAATATCTGTTGCGCACCAGGCAGGGGCATATCTTTAACCCGGCCGCGCTCGCGCTTGTTGCGGCATACTTTCTGTTCGCCAGCGGGCAGGATTGGTGGGGCGCGCTGCCCGATCTGCCGATGCCATTCGTGCTCGTGCTGCTCGCGACGGGGCTGTTTATCGCTGACCGCGTGAACAAACTGCCGATGGTGCTGATCTTCACCGGAGCGTACTTCCTCCTGTTCGCGGCGTACGCGTACGCGGGCGACCCGGCGCGCGTCGCGGAGGTTTTTCGTGCGCCGGACGTCAACGCCGCGCTCTTTTTCGCCTTCTTCATGCTCACCGATCCGCCGACCTCCCCGGCGCGCTACCGCGATCAAGCAGTCTTTGGCCTGATCGTCGCGCTTATGGGCTTCGCCGTCTTTGTGATTCTCGGCGCGGTCTATTTCCTGCTTGCGGGCCTGCTTGTCGGGAATGTTTGGGAGGTGTGGCGACGGATGACGGCTCGGTCGCGTGCCCCGCAGCGTCCGACCAATCGCGTGTCTCGCCCCCCTGATCCGCGCTCGGTCGTCGCCGCAACGCCACATATCCGTAGCGAAACTGGGAACAATCGGCGCGCGTAACGCGTTATAGAAAGTAGGAAGATAGTCAGGGGTGGCATCCGCCATCCCTCGGCGGGGGCGGTTCCCCAGCCGCCATCGTTTCTTCTTCCCCTCCTCCCCGCCCTGCGGTTTCCCCACCGTAGGGCTTTTCTGTAGGACTGATACTCTCGCGAACTGTATCACTCCTAAAGGTTCATCAGCCCAATAGGGAAAACGAGCGTGGGGCAGGAATTTCCTGCCCCACGCTCGCGCCGGTGTCGGTCGGTTGTTATCGGCTCGGCGGTAGGGGCGCCGGGCTTGGTCCACTACCGCCGCCCGCTGCGGCGGGTGCGACGGCGCCGCTCGGCCCGCTACGACCTTGCGGAATCGGTGCAGGTGCGGGGTCCGACGCGGGAGGGGAGCCGTTCGGCCCTACCGATGTCGCACTCTGATAGGTATAGCCGTTGGCGAGCGTCGTCTGCTCACCGTTGCTGGTGACGCTCACGGTCACCGCACCGGCGGCATGCGCGGGAACGGTGACCGTGATGCTCGTGCTGCTAACGATGGTCACGTTCGTCGCCGGGGTGTCGCCGAAGGCAACCGTGGCGCCAGCAGCGAAGCTCTTGCCCGTGAGCGTCACCGTGCCGCCGCCCGCGATCGGGCCGCTGTTCGGCGTGACTTTCGTCAGGGCGATGCGCGGGTTCGGTGCGGGTGCGACGCCCTGAAGCGTCAGGGTGATCGTCTGGCCCGCCTTGATCTTCACGAGCATGATGTTCTGCTTGCCGTATGGGACGGCGGTGCAGACACCGCAACCGGTGATCGCGCCCGTTACGGGGATCGTGGCATCCTTCTGCGCCGTGAGGACCAGTTTGTTATTCGCGACCAGTTTCGCGGTCACGCCCGATGCGTTGTAGGACATCCGGTTCGCGAACTGCACGCCGAGTTCTTCCTCAGACGGGCTTTGGATTGGCAGGGTGAAGATCCGGTTGTACTTCGTGAAGGTGGCGTCCAGGAGGTCGCCGAGCAGGGTGTGCGTGCCGTCGTAGGCGATCAGGTTAGGCTGGTGGAACATCAGGGGGTCAATGTCGCTCCGCAGGAGGTATGAGAGGAGCATGGCGCTTTCGCGGTCGAGTAGGTCCGCGTAGGTCGCCACATACCCATTCGCGCCGCTGGGGTAGAGGCAGTGGTCCTCCGCGAGCCACTGATCCGGCGTTGCGACGTTGTAATACAGGTTCGTCGGGTGGCGCGGAATCATCAGGAGTGAGGGCTGGAGCGGATTGTAGATGCCGGCATTCGGCGAGGGGTTGTTGTAGCCCGCGCGGGAGGTATCGGTAATCGTGTACCGCACGCCGAAGGCAACGGCGGCCTGGAGGAAGTTCGGGTTGGTCAGGCCGGAAACATCGGGTGTCACGAGCGTCTTCTTCGAATACTTCTGCAGGCCCAGTTGCCTGGCAATCTGGTCGTTGTCCTGCAGTTCCGTGGTCGTGTCAGCCGCACTGATGCTGTCGAGGTTCTCGTGGTCGTAGGTGTGGCTGATCCACTTGAACTGCGCCTGATTCGCCTTCAGCGCCGGCGTCAGGGTGTCCGGGCTGAATTGACCGGCGGGGTTGCCCTCCGACGCGATGAAGTCGGCGGTCGTGCCGACGCCATTGAACGGCAGTTCGAGGCTGAATCCGGCCGTCGTCGGCTGGGCCTGCTTCGCCTTCTGCCAGTTGATTAGGGCCTGCACGTCGCTGCCCGACATGCGAGCCGTCGTGCCGGTGTCTTCCGTTGACAATCCGCATGCCCGGTCCGGCAGCCAGATGTCGTTGTCGTTGAAGACATCGTCGGGCTGCGCGAGCAGGGAGACATGGCGCTGGCCGAGGAACAGCCCCTTCGTCACCCAGTTGACGAGGCCGTACGAGAGGGTCATGTTGTGCAGCAAATACTGGTTGCTGTCGAAGGTGAGCGAGAGCGACTCGCGCAGCAGGCTCCCGTTCGCGTCTTTGAGGGAGTGGACGGCGGCGAGCGCGTTGCCGGCCGAATCGGTAAGCAGCGGCGTCGTGTTGCTGTCCAGCGGTGTCGCGAGGTACGCATACGCGTACTGGATCGTCACCGGCGTGTCGGTGTTCGCGTAGGCGCCGAATAGTTGCTTGCCATTGGCCGTGAACGGCGCGGTAATCGTCGTCGTCGTCGTGTCCACGCCATTCGGTGTCGTCGTCCAGTTGAAGCCCTCATCCTGCGTCGGGTAGGTGTACCAGTTGACCTGGCGGATGTGGAAGATCGTCTCGAAGTTCCAGAGAGCCGTCCACTCCGGGGTGCTCAGGGCGCTCTGCCAGTTGCCGCCGGGCGGCGAATAGCCGAGGAAGGCATTGGTGAGGATGACGCCCTGGTAATAGGCGTGCGCGCTGTTGGCGGGGTCGGTCAGTTTGCTGGCCGTCAGGCCGCCCGGCGTCTTCGAGGCAATATACAGGGTGTACGGCGTGCCGAGGTAATCGAGCGTCTGCTGGATCGCGGGGAGATCCGCCTCGTTGCCATCGGCGGCGATGATCAGGACCTTGAGGTCGAGAGTCGTGTTCGTCTCGGCATTCGCCGTGACTGCGCTGGATTGACTGGCCGCCCTTGTTACCCTCGCGGCGCTCGGCAAGCCGGCCGGCGGTGGCTGGAGCGGCCGCGACGTTTGCGGCGGCGGCGTCAGCGGCCCCGTCTGCACGGGGTGTGCCGTCGTTGTTGCCGCCGCCACCGTCGCCGGGGCTTGTGGCATCACGCTCGCGAATCCAAGAATCAGCAGCAGTACCAGTATTGCATGAACACTTCTCGATCGCCAACCGAACACAGGCTTTTCTCCCACCGAATTCCCCATCACCGACAACAAAAATGACCTGAACGACACCACGGATGAAAAATCGCCGCAGCAGCGCCATGTCGCCACTATGACGGATCATTCCGCGCTATCGCTGAATATTGGGAAGTCAGGAGATGAAAGATTGTACATAAATAAGGGGCCATAAAGACAGGAATCGTGCAGGGCTGGGGCAGTACGCTTTTCCCGGTGGGGAATGCCGCGAAGTCGGCGCTTGCGACACGCGGGTCATCGGACACGCGACGCACGAGTCTGTTTTATTGCATATAAGACCATAAAGGTATTTCTGCATAACATTCGCGTGCAAACCGACGTTCAAGAGATAGGGCGCGGACCGAGCGGCGATGATGGACCATGACGAATGCGCACCAGAGGAAGAAGGCAATCGCAGTGCAACATGAGATGATCGCGACAGCACCGATCACTGAGGGTGCGGCCGATGCGCTGCTCGGTCGGCTGAAAACCCGACTCGTAGTCGGGATGCGCGCGGTCGGAACGGGCGGTGCGTGGCATTCCGCCGGCCATGTGGAGGCGGTGCTCGGCGTGGCGCTCGTGTCCGTTGCCGGGGCGGTCGTCCCCGGCCAGTGGGGATTCCTGACGCTCCATCCGCACCCGCTCTGGATCGTCGTGCTCGCCATCGCCATCCGCTACGGCGCGCCATCGGGTACCGTCGCGGGCCTGCTCGCGGCGATCAGCCAGTGCGCCGCGCTCTGGCTCCGCCCCGACGCGCGGTTCCAGCCGATCCCGGCACACGCGATGATCGAACCCTTCCTTTTCATCGTTGTCGGGACGCTCATCGGCCACGCAGTGCGTGCGCAACGCCAGCGCTTGACGGAGGCGGAAGCGACGCGCAATCAGGCGACCGACGCGCTGCACGCGCTGGCACAGGAACATGCCACAACGCACGCGGTGAAGGTCGAACTCGAAAAACAGATCATTGGCCAGCCGGATTCGGTGATGACGCTGTACGAGGTCGCGAAGGGGCTGGAAACGCTGCACAGGGACGACCTGTATCCGGCGATGCTCGGCCTGATCCAGCGTTTCATGGCGGCGGAAGATTGTGTCTGCTACCGGATGGACGGCCACATGGTGCGCGCGGTCGCATCGCTCCCGAAGCGTCCCCATACCGCCGATGAACCGCCGCATATTCCGAGCGGGTTGATCGCGCAGGCGGTCCGGGAACGCCGCGTCGTCACGGTGCGCGATCGTTTGCTGACGCACGGCCCCGAGGCGCTGCGGGGCGAAGCGGTGCTGGTCGCCGGGCCGCTCCTCGACCGGGACGGGGCGGTGATCGGCGTGGTCGCCATCGAGCGGCTGCCCTTCACGAAGTTGACGCCGACCAGCGTCCGTCTCTTTGGCCTCGTCCTCGATTGGGGTGCGGCGGCGTTGCAGAACGCGACGCGCTATGCGGAAACGCGAGCGGCGAGCGTGCTGGACGACGAGACGGGTGCGTATCGGGGCGAGCATATGCTCCGGCTCGCGCGGCAGGAATCGCTCCGCAGTGGCCGCTATCAACTGCCGTTCTCCATCGTGGTGATGCAGATTGACGGATACGAAACGATCGCCGCGCCGGTGCGCGCGGCACTGACGCGCACCGTCCTCGCCATCGCCGGCAGCGGCCTGCGCACCGTGGACACGATCGGGCACCACCCGACGCCGGGCATCTTCATTCTGCTTCTGCCAATGACGGCCACCGAGACCGCACAGGTGGTCGTGGCGCGGATTGACGACCAACTCTGGGAAGCGAACCTGCGCCCCTATGAAGACGACCGTCGCCTCGTTGTCAACTACGGCTTCCTCACCGATGCCACGCAGCCGGAACACATCGAGGCGACGCTGGACAGGATGTTCGCGGACGACGTGTGCGACACGCCGACCGCCGTTCAATCGGTGGTGCGCGTCCTGCGGCCGCTTACCCTCGTTTTGCCCGACACCGACGACGACGACGATTACCGGATGGTAGGGGACTAACGATGCGGGCACCTTTCGCGCCGCACGCGGGCCACTCCGCCGCGCCGCATCGGCGTGTCGGCATCGCGCTGAGTACCGTCGGCCTGGTCGCCGATGGCGCCGTCGGCCTGGCTATCCTGCGCAGCGCGGCCCCGTGGGTGTTGTGGGTCCATCTTCTCGCAGTGCTGATCTGGGCGGAGGGCATTAGCCGCATGGAGGGTTCGAGCCTTCGCTACCTCGCCCGCAAAGCCTATGCGCGTATGCGAAGGAACGGCGCGACCGCCGCGATTGTCGGATCGCCATTGAACGGCCGGACGGTCGCCTTCTGTTTGATCGGCCTGCTGCTTTTTCCGGGGGTGGGCACGCTCGGCATCGTGGGCGCGGTCGGTCTGGCCGGGTTGCGGATGCTGACACACCGGCAGCGGCCACTTCCCGCCTTCTTCCCCGACGCGCCGCCCGCCGCCCGCCGGAATCGCCCAAGCGACCCCGTGCGCGATCTCGCCATCGAACCGCTCGTGGATATTTTGCGCGAGCCGGAAAACGCGATGCGGCACGCGGCGGTCCGGCTGCTCGGGCGGCGGTGCGACCGCGAAAGTGTCGCGCTGCTTCGTGGGCTGCTCGGCGATCTCGATCCCGATATTCGCAGCGAAGCTTCCACGACCCTGTTCAGCTTCGAGGATAAACTGAATCGCGCGCTGAATGAGACGCTCGAAAGGATCGCGCGCGATCCCCTGCGCGCCGCACCGTACGCCGATCTCGCTGCCGCCTACCGCGAATTCGTCCGTTGCGGCCTGCTGGACGGGCCAAGCGCGCATCTTTACCTCACACAGGCGTGCGCCGCATATCAGGAGGCGACGGCATTGGAGCCTGACCGCGCGGACTACTGGATCGCGC
>JALYXG010000319.1 GCA_030947205.1 Chloroflexota bacterium | reverse complement strand
CTCGCCGCCGATTAGCCCTTGTAGAGTACGAGGACGATGCCGCTGCAAATCGCGCCGATACCGAGCCAACGGCTGGCGGGCACCGGTTCTTTGAGGAAGACGAGCGCCCAAATCGTCGTGAGGATGTAGCCGATTGCCAGGAGTGGATAGGCGATGGAAAGGTTGACGCGCGAAAGCACCGCGAGCCAGAAGAGCGAGCCGCCGAAGAGCAGCGCGAACCCGACGAGTACCTGCCATTGGAGGAAGGCGCAGATCAGCGTGCTGGGCGAGAGGGTGATCGTGCCGATCCGGTTCACACCTACCTTGAGGAGCACTTCGCCGAATGTCGAGAGGACAATCGCGATCAGGAGTAGCGCAAACGCCGTTGTTGTCATCGTTGTGCCGTTGACCCGCATGCGTCTCCGCCGAAATCGCCCCATTGTCGTGCCAACGCGCTTTTCCTCCGTCTCCAATGCCATTTAGCCCTCGAATGCGCGGACGGCCTCCGCGACGTACGCCACCTCGTCGGCGGTCAACTCCGGGAAGAGTGGCAACGAGAGTTCCTCACGCGCCTGTCGCTCGGCGACCGGGAATGCGCCCGCGCCGAGGCCAAGCGATGCGAACGCCGGTTGCATGTGGAGTGCCACCGGGTAATGGACCGCCGCGCCGATGCCGCGTTCTTTGAGGTGGGCCGCGAGCGCATCCCGGCGCGGGTGGCGAACGGCATACAAATGCCAGACATGACTCTCCGGCGACGCGCCGGGCCGCTCTTCGGGCAGTTCGACGCCGCTGCCGGCGAGCAGTTCGTCGTAGCGGTGGGCGAGATGGCGGCGCGCGGCGTTCCACGCGTCGAGGTGCGGCAGTTTGACGCGGAGCACCGCCGCCTGCATCTCATCGAGGCGACTGTTGACGCCCTGAATGATGTGCTCGTATTTGCCGCGCTGCCCGCCATTGCGGAGCATCCGTATCCGCGCGGCAAGAGCGGCGTCGTTGGTCGTCACCGCGCCCCCATCGCCCGCCGCGCCGAGGTTCTTGCTTGGGTAGAATGAGAACCCGGCGATTGTGCCGATGCTGCCGACGCGCTTGCCGTCGAACAGCGCGCCGTGCGCCTGCGCCGCGTCTTCGACAACCGGGATGTCATGCCGCTCCGCGATTGCCATGATCGCGCCGAGATCGGCGGCCTGCCCGTACAGATGCACCGGCATGATCGCCTTGGTGCGCGGCGTGATCGCCCGTTCGAGCAGGGTCGTATCCATATTGGCGGTGCCCGGCTCGATGTCCACGAAAACCGGCGTCGCGCCGGTCATCGTGATCGCGAAAGCGCCGAACGCCGCCGTCATCGGCACGGTGACCACCTCGTCGCCCGGCCCGACATCGAGCGCCTTGAGCGCGAGCATCAGCGCGTCGGTGCCGTTGCCGACGCCGATGGCGTGCGCGACGCCGCAGTAGGACGCGAACTCGCGCTCGAACGCCTCAACTTCCGCGCCGAGGATGAACCACCCGCTGTCCAGCACGCGGTGGATGGCGGCGTCCGTCTCGGCCTTGATCGTCGCGTATTGGGCAGATGCGCTGGCAATCGGGATGGCGCGCATTGTGGTCTCCATACGGGGCCTTCTTTCGTTTTATGACCCGTTGGCGCGATGCCACGCAATGGTTTGCCGGAGGCCATCATGCAAACTCGTGCGCGGCAGCCAGTTCAGTGTCCGGCTGATTTTCCCGTACTCGCAGTAGGTGTCGCCAATCTCGATCGCGCGGCGCTGCGGCGGGTAGGGGATGTAGTGAACATCTACCCCGCCGACGACCTCGCCCAGTGTCTCGACAAACTCGCGCAGCGTGATCGGCGGGCTGCCGAGGTTGAACGCCTCACCGATTGCCGCGTCATTCTCTCCGGCCAACAGCAGCGCCTCGACCACGTCGTCCACGAAGTTGATGTCGCGCTTGAACTGCCCCTCGTCGTAGAGCGTGATTGACTGCCCGGCGAGTGCGCGCCCGATGAAGAAGGGGAACGCGCCCTGCGTATGCCGGTCGGTCACCTGGCGTGGGCCGTAGCAGTTCGTCAGCCGCAGCGAGCAGGTGCGCATCCCATAGACCTCGTGATACAGGAGGTGATAATACTCGCCCGCCCATTTGTTGACGCCGTTGACATCCACCGGCCGCATCGGGTGGCGCTCGTCCACCGGCACGTATTGCGGGCGACCGTATTGCTGGCGCGTGCCGGTGAAGACGACGCGGACATTGGGGTTCGCCGTCCGGCACGCTTCGAGCAGTGTGAGCGGCGCGCGAGTGTTGTGTTCGAGGTCGGTGAACGGGTCGCGCATCGAGTCCTCGTGGCTGATCTGCCCGGCGAGGTTGAAGATGACCTCCTGCGTCGCGACGAGGTTCTCCATCAGCATCCGGTCGCGCAGGTCGCCGACAATCACTTCGACCGCGTTGCCAAGCCCGTCGAGGTTGGCGCGGTCGCCGCCGTGACCGGGGATCAGCGCGTCCACGACCATCACCCGCGCACCGAGGGCGTGGAGGCGGTGGACGAGGTTGCTACCGATAAATCCCAGGCCGCCCGTGACGAGTGTCCGCACGCCCTTCCAGTCCGCCCGCTGCGGTTCAGTCATCGGCGGACTCTCCCAGCGGTGTGGGCGTCGCGGCGGGCGCTTTCAGGTGAGCGCGCTTTACCCGGAGCATCCACCAAAGGCCGAGCAACTGCCGCACCGTCTGCGCGATGCGCGGGAAGTTGAAGAACTGCGACTTGCCGTGCGCGCG
>JALYXG010000291.1 GCA_030947205.1 Chloroflexota bacterium | reverse complement strand
GAGCGGGCCGAGGATACGGCGCGCATCACGGACGTCAATTACCATCACACACTGGAAATGGGCGCGTCGCCGGAGGCGCGGGAACGGCGGCGGCAACACTGGGAGTCGCTGATCGTCATCGTCGGCGAAGCGCCCCGGTTCTTCACTATGCACGACCGGGCAGACGAGGAGACCGTGCCGCCCTACCTCACCTTCGCAACCGAAAACCCGCACTCGATTGTCTCATGCGTCGCCCACGCCCGCGAAAATGCCCGCACGATGCGCCATCAGATCGCGAGCGAGATGTGGGAAGTTCTGAATCGCTTCCATCTCGAATTACAGCGACTGCGGGAGTTCGGTGAAACGCCCGTCAGTGCGGAGAATGTGCATCTCTTCTACCGCTCGATCAAGGAGTTCAGCCATCTCTTCCAGGGCATCACCGACAGCACGATGCCGCGTGAGGAGGGGTGGTACTTCCTCCAGGCCGGCAAATTCCTCGAACGCGCCGAGAAGACTGCCCGTGCCCTCGACGTGAAGTATCATCTGCTCACCACGGAGGAAGGACTAAGGACTAAGGACTTAGGACTAAGTGATGAGTCTCCCCCGCTTAGTCCTAAGTCCTTAGTCCTTAGTCCTATCCCCGGCGACTGGGACCAATGGCTCGCCGTACTCCGCTCGCTCTCGGCATACGAGGCCTACCACAAGATTTACCGCAGCACCGTTCGCCCGCGCTCGGTGATCGAGATGCTGACACTCTCCCCAATCTTCCCCCGCTCGATCCGCTTCGCCATCGGCGAGGTGGACGCGGCGCTCGCGCACATCGCGATAGGACTAAGGGCCGAGGACTCAGGACTAAGCAATGATATGTCCTCGTTTAGTCCTCAGTCCTTAGCCCTTAGTCCTTCCCAGGAAGCGGAACGCGCCGTTGGTCGGTTACACAGCGCACTCGCGTATCAGCGGGTGGAGGAGGTGTTCGCGGTGGATTTGCACGAATACCTGCTCGACATTCAGCGGCAATGCTTCCAGATTGGTGAGCATATCCAGACGCAATACTTCGCGCCCCGCATTCTGCGCGCCGAGGAGGTGATCGCATGAGATTCACCCTGACCCACCGCACCGCGTACACCTATGCCAGCCCGGTACACGAGAGTTTCAACGAGGTCCGCTTGCAGCCCGTTTCCGGCAGGACGCAGACCTGCCTCGATTTCGATTTGACGATTGACCCGCCGGCGACGGTGATCACATTCCGCGATTACTACGGCAATCTCGTCCACGATTTCGGCGTTCCTTACCTGCACGATCATCTGACCGTCGAGGCGACGAGCGATGTGGTTACCTTCGCCGATGCTGATATGCCACTTTCGGGGCCGCGCGGCGAGGAGCCGGATACCTCACCAACCCTCGCGCACCTCGCCGATGACCCGCTGATCGCGGACGAGTACGCCGAATTCCTCGGACCAAGCACCTACGTCGCCCTCGACGCCGCCTCGGCGGAATTAGCGCGCGCCCTGCTCGCTACCGCCCCGGAGACGACGACCTTCGCCTTTCTCCAGCGCGCATCCATCTATATCCGGGACCACTTCACCTACCAACTCGGCACGACCAACGTGCATTCGACCGTCGCGGATGTGATCGCGGGCGGCAGCGGCGTCTGCCAGGATTTCGCGCACCTCCTGCTCTCCCTATGCCGCCACGCGGGGCTTCCGGCGCGCTACGTCAGCGGCTATCTCGGCGACATCGCGGACAGCGGCGCGTCCCACGCATGGACCGAAGCATTCGTGCCGCCGTATGGCTGGGTTGGGGTGGACGCGACGCTCGGCCTCCCCTGCACCGGGCGGCATGTGAAGATTGCCGTCGGCCGGGATTACGCGGATGTCGCCGTCGTGCGCGGGACGTATCGGGGCGGCGCGGAGGCGATGATGGACGTCACGGTGCATGGCGCCGTGCGCGATGACAGCCAGGGCCTGACGATGCCGCGCGCCGCCGGGCGCGACCGCACGCGCGGCAAACTGATCCAGTATCAGACCGTCGGCGCGATGTCCCAGTTGCAGCGGCTTGGCGCGATGACCCAGACCCTCGGCACGATGACGCAAACGATGCGCGCCGAACCCGGCTACCTGCCCGGCCAGTCCGACGAATCGGACGTGCCGCGCCAGCAGCCGCAGCAACAGCAGCAAAAAGGAGCGAGATGAAGCCGATGCGGTTCGATCACGGCGAGAAAGCGATGCTCTCAGGCTATCGCTCCCGCTACTCCTCGTCGCGCTCAAGCGTGTCAATGGAAGCGACCGCGTCCTCCAGCGTCGCGAAGATACCGGAGTAGCCGTCGGACTGGCGGCGCAGAAGATAGGTCGCTTTGCTTTCCGGGGTGAGGCGATAGGTAATGCCCTGCGATTGGACCAGATACGCCGTCCGTCCGGCCATCCGCGTGAATGCGGTCAGTTCGCGCCCATGGACGGTGCGTAGTTCCGGCTGTGATTCCTCCATCATGGTCGAGACTCCTTTTACTAGACCGGCGCGGTCGCCCGCTCCGCGATGTCGCGCCGCAACCGGGAGACCACCTGGGCGTAGGTCAGCCCCGGTGGCTGGTTCAGCATCGCCAAATAATTGGCGGGGACGATATCGCCGCAGTTCCAGAGCTGCGTCGTGAACCAGCGCGCCCGTCCGCGTGCATCGAGATCCGACCAGCGCTTCGACGCCTGCGGCTCCCACGGATAGTCTTTGATGGCGTCAGTGTCGAACCACTCCCACCAGCCCGCATGCTGGGACCCATATTCGATCGCGTCGCAGAGCATTGCGCGCACATATACCGGCGCATGGCCGCTTCGTATTGTCATCCTCACAACCTTTCTCATTCGTGCTTCGTGTTTCGTGCGATCAATTCGGCTTCGCGGCGAGCAAAAGCTACGCCATCGCCGCGTCGCGGGTATTCCGCAACGCCGCCCGCTCCTGCGGGCCAGGCATCTGCGCGGGGAGCGATCCAATCGGCTCGCCCAGTTGCTCGAGGCAGGCGTCCGCATTGTAGGTGAGCGACGCAACAAGCGCGGTGGCGAGGTCTACCGCCATCGTCTCCGGCGTTCCCGTGGGCAGGGAAAGTGGGGAAAGCGAGGAGAGCGTGCCGAGCGGCAGTGTCAGAAGCGGCACGTCCCGCCAGTCTGTCCAGACCGTGTGGAGCACGATGCGTTGGGTATCGCGGTCGTTGATGATGACACGCACCGCCCGCACCGCCCGATCCGCGCCGACCGTGAGCACGACACGGACGAACCATCGTGCGTCCGTCGCTTCCCCACGAGCAAGTCGGGTTTCCCGATCCTCGTGTTCCGTCGGCGCGACGATCGCGGGCGCCAGCGGTATTTGTAGCGAAATTGACGGTGTCATGATCTACTCCTCCCGCGTGCGGACACGCTCGATTGCGGCGCGATAATCCCCGCGCATTCGGGCAGGGCGAGCAAATCGTCCGTCCATTGGTCGTCCACAACGGCGCGCAGACACGCGTCATCGTCGTCGGTCACGTAGATCGTCGCGCGCTTCCCGCCCACATGCATGTAGAACGTTTCACCACCGGAGTTGATCGCGGCAGTCACCTGCCAACGGGTCATCTGCCAGCCCTTGCCACCGAGATGCGTGATCCCTTTGTGGGCGTTCTGCTGCGGATGCTTCTTGACGCACGTCACTTCCCGATCCGCCGGTAGATGCGGTTGGGCCATGGAGGTTCTCCTTGTTTGCCGCCTCCGGGTGTCGGCATCGTTCCATGCCGACGACATC
>JALYXG010000265.1 GCA_030947205.1 Chloroflexota bacterium | reverse complement strand
GGACGGTACCTTTTCAAGGCGTTCTTCTCGGGTAGTGTCTTCTATCTCGGCTATCTCTGGGTGCTCTGGGACGCGAACAAACAGGGCTGGCACGACAAGGTTGCCAACACGCTCGTACTCAAGGCGTAAGTAACGTCTGGTAGTCGGAGTCGGAGTCGGAATGGGGAAGGAACAACACCATGAGCACGATACCGCCGCAGCAACCGCCCGGTGGCCCGCCGTCATATCAGCCGCCACCGCCGTATCAGCCACCTCCGTATCAGCCACCGTACCAGGGCCAGCCGCCTGGCGGCGTCCCGCCCTACTCGACACCGCCGCCGTACATGCAGCCGGGCGCGCCGGGGTATCAATGGCAAGGCGCCGTCGCGACGCCGCAGTACGCGAATTACTTTGTGCGCTTCGTCGCCGTCTTCATTGACGGTCTGATTATCGGCATCCCGCTCCTCGTCATCGCGGCGATTCTTGGCTTTGTCGGTTCGCCCGTTTCCGCGCTGCTCAATGGCATCGTCTATTTCCTCTACGAGGGATTGCTGCTAGCATCATGGAATGGTCAAACCATCGGCAAGAAGGTGATGAGCGTCCGCGTCGTGTCGGCAGACGGCACACCGCTGACGACGAACAAGACCTTCACGCGCGCGGGCGTCAAGGCGATCCTCTCGATTGCCAGCTCGATCAAGCCACCGCTCACGTCATTCCTCGGTATCGCCGCGCTGCTCGACTATCTCTGGCCCCTTTGGGACGCGAACAAGCAGACCTGGCACGACAAGGCTGCGGGCACATACGTCGTCAAGGCGTAAATATGCGGTAGCGTAGGCTGCAGCCTGCGTCCCTGCATCCAGTAGCGCGGGCTTTCCAGCCTGCGTCTCTCTTGCAAGACGCAAAAATGCAGGGACGTAGGCTGAAAGCCTACGCTACCACATAGACAGGGAGCGTTATGCTCCCTGTTCGTCGTTCAGTACGATTTCCAGGCGTTTGTTGCTTTTGCCTTTGGAGCGAGTGCCGACGATGCGGATGCCGCCGACCTCGCCCGTCCGCGCAACGTGGGTGCCGCCGTCGGCCTGCAGATCGAGGCCAACGATCTCCACCGTGCGTACCGCCGCGATGCCGGGCGGGAGCAGATTGATTTTCGTCCGAATCAAATCCGGGATGGCGAATGCTTCCTCGCGCGGTAGGATGCGCACGCGGATCGGCAGATCGGCGCGGATCGCCTCATTCGTTGCCTGCTCGATCGCCGCGACGCGTTCGGGCGACAGGTCTTCCAACTCGAAATCCATTCGCGACCGGTCGAGATCCATCTGCCCGCCCGTGACACGCGCGCCATACTCGCGAAAGACGACGCCGCACAGACAGTGCATCGCCGTGTGCGTCCGCATCAGCCGGTAGCGGCGATCCCAATCCACGCGCATCCGCACGGTCGCGCCGACGGGCGGCACGGGGCCGTCGAGCGCGTAGGCAATCTCCGCCCCCTGTTTGATCGCCCGCGCCACACTCGCCTGCTGATCGCCCCATGCCAGGACGCCTCCATCCGCCGGTTGGCCACCACCGCCCGGATACAACACGGTTGCCGCAACGATGACCGCCGACGTGCCATTCGCGTCGGTGTGGCCGGTCACCGTGGTGTCAATCTCGCGCAGATACGCATCGGTCTGGTAGCGCAATTCCGTCATGCATTCCGCCTCTCATGTGTACCGTGCGAACAGACAGTATTATCTACCGCCCACATCGCCGCTATCGGCCCATAACAATCTCGCCTATAATACCTTGTGGGTTGTTCCCTTCTGGCAGGCGGCTTGCTGTCTCTCGTGGCGTGGGGTGGGTAAATCCTGAGATGGGGGGCGATCTGTGGGCGGCGTCGCGGCAATGATCCTGGCCGGTGGCCAGGGAGAACGATTGAGCATCCTTTCGCGCCAGCGGGCCAAGCCCGCCGTGCCGTTCGCCGGGAAATACCGGATCATTGATTTCACGCTCTCCAACTGTGTCAATTCGGGCATCACAAATGTCGCGGTACTCACGCAGTACCGGCCGCACTCGCTGAACGATCACATCGGCATCGGTCAGCCGTGGGACCTCGACCGCACGCGCGGTGGTGTCCAGGTGCTCCAACCCTATCTCGGTCGGGCGCGCTCGGACTGGTATCGCGGCACGGCGGACGCCATCTACCACAACCTGTGGTACGTGATGCCGAAGCAGTTCGACGATGTGCTGATCCTGTCGGGCGATCACATCTACAACATGGATTACCGCCCGCTGCTGGATTTCCACCACGAGCGGCACGCATCGGTGACGGTCTGCGTCCAACCCGTGCCGCTGGAGGACGCCAGCCGGTTCGGCCTGCTCGTCACGGACGACGAGGATCGGGTGATTGCCTTCCAGGAGAAGCCGGAAAATCCGCGTAGCACGCTCGCCTCGATGGGTATCTACGTCTTCGACAAGCATTTGCTCGTCGAAACGCTGGAGATCAGCGAATCGAGCCTCGAACGGACAATGCTCGACTTCGGCAAGGACATCATTCCGTCCTTGATCGAGCGGGGCGATGTCTATGCCTATGCCTTTGAAGGATACTGGCAGGATGTCGGCACCCTGCAGTCGTACTGGGAAACGAATCTCGCCCTGCTCGACGATCTGCCGCAGTTGAATCTGTACGATCCCGATTGGGTGATCCACACGCGATCGGAGGAGCGCCCGCCCGCGAAGATCATGGAGGGGTCGCACGTCTCGCGGTCGCTCGTCTCGAATGGCTGCATCATCATCCGGGGTCGGGTCGAGCATTCGGTGCTGTCACCGGGCGTGATCGTCCGCGAAGGCGCGGTCGTGCGGGACAGCATCATCATGGGCGACACGATCATCGCGGAAGGCGCGGTGATCGAGCGGTGCATCATTGATAAGCAGGCGTATATTGGCCCTGGTAGCCGCCTCGGATTCGGCGACGACACCCCGAACATGCTCGATCCGCGCCGCGTCAATACCGGGATCACGCTCGTCGGCAAGAATGCGCGCGTCCCCGCGAATGTCACGATCGGTCGCAATGTTATCATCGCCCCCGAAGTGCAGGAACACGAGTTCCCCAGCCACCTGATCCCCAGCGGCGAGACCGTTGATTCGCGCGTGCCGTCGTGGGCGTAACGAAGTGGCGAGTACAGAGTACTGAGTACTGAGTACTGAGCGGTTCGTATCGGCCAGTACCATATCGAGGAATGTCATGCAAAATGAGCAACAAGGTACGAAACACGCGGCGGCATCTCAGTACTCCCAAGCAGCACTTGTTTTCGTGCTACACGGTCATCTGCCGTATGCGCGGCGGCAGGGGCAGTGGCCACATGGCGAGGAATGGATTCACGAGGCGGCATCCACGACGTACATTCCCCTCCTAATCGCCCTCACGGACATGGCGGAGCGCGGCGTGCCGTTTCGATTAACGATTGGCCTGACGCCAATCCTGATGGAGCAGCTTTCCGATCCGGCGGTGATCGCCAACCTCGAAACCTATCTGCTCGACCGGCTGCGCCGCGCGGAGTCCGACCGCATCCGGTTCGCGCACGAGGGATACACCCGCGAGGCGCGCGTCGCGGCGATGTACGCCGATCATTTTGACAGCGCATTGCGGGCATTCCAAACGCGCTTCAATCGCAACATCGTCGCCGGATTCGCCGCCCTGCAACGCTCCGGGCACGTCGAACTGATGGTCAGCGCGGCGACGCACGGCTACTTGCCGCTGCTCGGTCG
>JALYXG010000189.1 GCA_030947205.1 Chloroflexota bacterium | reverse complement strand
CCGCGCGATTCATGCGATAAATGACCGTAACAATCCGCTATTGCTCCCCTCTCCATCGCGATGGAGAGGGGTTGGGGGTGAGGTATGGAGCCAATCGCGATCCTCGATTACGGCGGCGGCAATGTCGCGAACGCACGCAATGCCTTCGAGCATGAAGGGGCAAATGTCGTCATCACTGCCGACCATGACGTGATCCGACGGGCGCCCGGCGTCGTACTGCCCGGCGTTGGCGCGACGGCGAACGTAATGGGCGGGCTGGAAGCGCGCGGACTTGTCTCGATCATTCACGAGGTGATTGACCGAGGCACGACGCCCTTTCTCGGTATCTGCGTCGGCTTGCAGGTGCTACTTGACCGCAGCGAAGAAGGCGAGACACACCCCTGCCTCGGCGTTGTACCCGGTGCGGTGCGGCGGCTACCACAAGGGATCATCGTGCCACACATGGGTTGGAACGCCGTGCGTCAGACGCAACAGCATCCGCTCTGGGACGGCATCGCGGACCTGACGCCCTTTTATCACCTCCACTCCTTTTTCTGCGACATCGCCGACCCGACGTGGCGGGCGGGTGAGACGGCGTACGGTGTCAACTTCGCCTCCGTCCTCGCGCGCGGCAATGTGATGGGCACGCAGTTCCATCCGGAGAAGAGCGGCGCGGCGGGATTGCGCCTCCTGCGCAACTTCGTTGGTATTGTTGAAGGCGCGCACGCGGTGCTGCCCGTCCCCGCCGCCGTCCGATGATCGTCATCCCCGCGATTGATCTGCGGGGCGGCAAGTGCGTCCGCCTGTTGCACGGCGATTTTTCACATGAAACAATCTACGGCGATGACCCGGTGGCGATGGCGCGCCACTGGGCGGAGGCGGGCGCGACGATCCTCCATGTCGTGGACCTCGACGGCGCGGCGGCGGGCAGTCCACGGCAAACGGCGTTAATCGCCGCCATCTGTGCCACGATCCCGATTCCTGTCGAAGTCGGCGGCGGTCTACGCACGCTCGCAGATATTGAAGCAACGCTGGCGGCAGGCGCGAGCCGTGTCGTCCTCGGCACGGCGGCGATCGAGAATCCCGATCTCGTCACGGCGGCACTGGCGGCGCACGGGCCGGAGCGGATCGTCCTCGGCCTCGACGCGCGCGATGGCTACGTCGCTACCGGCGGCTGGCTGGCGACGAGCAGCGTCCGCGCGGTGGACCTTGCCTGCGCGATGGCGGAGCGTGGCGTCCGGCACGTCGTGGCGACGGACATCGCCCGCGACGGCGCGCGCACCGGCCCGAATGTTGAATTTCTCGCGGAAATCGCGACAAGCGGCCTCGCCGTGATCGCCTCCGGTGGCGTCAAGGATCGCGGCCATCTCGCCCTGCTCGCTGTCGTCTCCGGCGTCGAGGCCGTCATTACCGGCACGGCCCTCTACACCGGCGACCTCACGCTCGGCCCCGGCGAGTGGGAGATTTCCGCACCCATGCAATGATGACCGTTGCTCTACCATATGACCTGTGATATTGTACGCAATAACGTACGGTATCATGGAGGGTAGGCGTGGCAATCAATATCGTGGAAGACATCATCCCGGTTACGAAAGTTCGCGAGCAGATCGGATCGGTCATCGAGCACGCGCGGGAAACGAAGCGACCGATCGTCGTGACGCAGAATGGCAGCGCGGTGGTCGTCATCATTGATGCTGCGCAGTATCAGCAGGAGCAGGAATCCGTCGCATATCTCCGTGCCATTCTCGAAGGAATGCTCTCCGAGGGCGGCATTCGCCACGAAGAAGTCGAAGCGCAACTCGACGCCCTCCTTGCCGAGTAGCGATGGCAACGATCATCTGGAAACCGCCCGCGCTCAGCGCCCTTGACGCCATAACCCGAGACCGATTGACGAGCGTTGGTGTTATTGCCGCGCGAGCAGTACGCGGACGAATTACGACGCGTATTTCTCAGTTGCGCGACTTCCCGGAACTTGGTCGCGTTGTGCCGGAGTGGTCGGAGAGAAATCTTCGCGAACTGATCATTCCTCCCTACCGCATTCCGTACCAGATCGTGAACGACACGGTATTTATCTTGAACATTTACCATGCACGCGCTGCGTTCCCCGATGATGAACAGCAAGAACCTGAACGATCATGAGTACCGATTTGCCCTGAAATTTCTCTGGTACGATAGTATGTAAGCGGATGTACACAACCCTGGAGGGAACCGATGGAGACTGAGACGATTACCGAGCGGATGCCTATCGCCGACGTGCGCGGCGACCTCGACACTGTAATTGATCATGTGCAAGCGACGAAGCAACCGATCGTCGTGACACGGGATAGCACCGCAGCGGTCACCATCATTGATGCCGCACAGTATCAAAAGGAGAGACAAGAGCGTGATCTTCTTCGTGGGATCCTCGCGGGAGAGGATGCGGTGCGCGCGGGGAAATTCATCAGTATGGAAGAGGTTGAAGCACGGCTTGACGCTATCCTTGCTGAAGAAACCGAACCCTAACAGCATAGTGATCCTCCCTTGCCCGCCGCCCATGCGCGTGCGACACTCTGGGCATGACTGCGACGATTGCCCCGCCTACCCCCACCCCCATTGATTCCCCGCACCACCCGCTGACCTTCTGGTTGATCGCGGCGCAGTACGCGATTTTTGGCGTCATGTTTGCGATGGTCAGCGTGCTCTGGAAAGACATTATCCTCGCCGTGCGGATTTCGGATGCGATGTTCGGGCGCATCCTCGCGGTGATGCCCGTGGCGGGGGTGCCGATCATGCTGCTCGGCGGCTATTTGGGCGACCGGATCGGCCCACGGCTCCTGCCGACGCTCGGTAGCGCGCTGATGATTGCCTTTTGCCTGACGCTGATTGGTCCGGCCTCGATCATGCTCCTGCTGCTCGCGGTAATTTTCCAGGGCGTCGGCGCGGGCATCTACGATGTCGGCATCAACGCCGCGTCGGTGGACTACGAGCGCCGTTCGCCGAAAAGCGTCCTCAACGCGTTTCACGCCTGCTTCAACGCCGGGGCGGTGACGGGTGCGATTGTCACGGGCGTTTTGCGCTCTGTCGGCATGCCGTATCAGGCGATCCTCGCCGGGCTTGCCGTCCTTTACGCGCTGATGCTCATCGCGATCTGGTGCATCCCGCCTCCCGTGCAGACGAGCTACAGGGCGCAGCAGCGCGACTGGCGCGGCACGCTCCGAGCGATGCGGGCGGACCCGACGATGCGGCTGATTGCCGTCATTCTTTGCTGCGGCCTCGTCATCGAGGGGACGATGGGCACTTGGGCGACGCTGTATCTGCGCGCGGACATTGGGCTGGCGGCGTGGATCGGTGGCATCGGCTACGCGCTCTTCAACGTGACGATGACCATTGGCCGTTTGATGAATCAACGTCTGCTCGCGCGGATGGGCCCGCGCACGGCGTTGATCGGCGCGGGCTGTGCGATCGTCGTCGTCAATGCGCTGACGCTCCTGACGCGCCAACCCTGGCTTGTCATCATCGGCTTTGGCGCGCTCGGCGTGGTGACGGCGGGCGTGTTCCCGACCGGGTTCATCATCGTCGGGCGGATCGCGCCGGGAGCAATCGGGCTTGTTTCCGCCGCCCTTTTCGCGCTCGCCTATATCGCGTGGGCCGTGTCGTCGCCGCTGGTCGGCGGCATCGCGGACGCCCTCTCGCTCCGGCTCGCGCTCGGTCTCCTCGGCATCCTCGGCGCGCTTGTCGCCCTCTGCGCCCTACACCTGCCGGACGAACGATATATGGAGCAGCCACCATCGCCGCAGGCGCATCCTTCCCCCGATCTCTCCCGTATCATAGTCGCAGCGGTGACCGATCACCGTAATAATCATACGAGCGACTGAAGGCTGCCTGGGCAGTTAAGGTCATCGGCTGCATGCAGTGCGATTGCGCTGCCTCCCGCCCAACTATGTAGGTCCTATTCTGTATCGCGGTGCGTGCGGAGGAATTCCCGGATACGCTCTTTCGTCTCGGCGATCTTCTCCGACGAACGGCAATCGGGGTCGAGGCATGTCGCCTGCGGCGCCTCCCGGCATATCCGCCGCGCGAT
>JALYXG010000176.1 GCA_030947205.1 Chloroflexota bacterium | reverse complement strand
GGCCGCAGTCGCTGTCGCGCCCCCGCTAGTCGTCTGCCTGTTGCTTGCCATCAAAGAATTGCGTCGGCAGGGTGGATTGTGGACGGCAGCGAGAGGGGCATTGCGCCTTTGACCTGATATTGACGCTTCGACGGGCGACATGGTACATCTCAGTCGGCGATGAAGCTCGCCGGTGTCTCCCCGAGACCGACCCGCTACAGATAGCCTGCGGCTGATAGCTTCTACCGGCATCGCGCCGCGTAGAGGCGTCTTTGTTTATCGCACGGGAGAGGCAGATGCGCGTTTTGATCGTCGCGGTGGGGGCCGCGCTGGGCGGGGGGGGGCGGTATCTGCTGCAAGGGTGGATTCTGGAACGTACCGGGCCGAGCATCGTCGCGCTCTTCGTCATCAATGTTTCGGGTGCCTTCGCGCTCGGCCTCGTCACGACGCTCGCGGTGGACCGCAACCTCATCAACCCGGAAGTACGCCTGCTGCTGACAACGGGCTTCCTCAGCGGGTACACGACGTTCTCGTCGTGGATGCTCGAATCGTTCCAACTGCTGCAGGCGGGCGATCTGCTGCGGGCAGCGGTCAATGTGGTCGGCAGCGTGGTCGCCGGGCTGGTGGCGGTCTCCCTCGGCATCCTTGCCGGGCGGTTGGTCTAGCCACCGTGCGATACCAGGGAGCGGCCGCGTGATCGCCACTGCCATCATCTTTTTCTCCCTTGGGCTGGATACGCTCGCCGTCTCGCTCGGGCTGGGGCTGTCAGGGCTGCCCCGGTCGCGCTGGGTGCGCGTCGGGCTGACCTTCGCGCTCTGCGAGGGGCTGATGCCGGTCGTCGGCCTACTGATCGGCCAGCGGCTCGGGACACTTTTCGGTGAAATTGCCGGTTACATCGCGGCGGGTATTCTCGTTGTCATCGGTGGCCTCGAAATCAGGGAAGCCGTTATGGATGACGACGATGACGAACCGATGCTGACTGGCGAGAAGCAGCGGCCACTTCTGCTCATCGGCCTTTCCGTGAGCCTCGATGAATTAGCGGTCGGTTTCGCCCTCGGCGTGCTGCACGTCCCGCTCGGCCCCGCGCTCGCCTACATCGCCGTGCAGGCCTTCGTGCTCACCTTCGTTGGTTTACTGATCGGGCGACGCCTCGGCGGGCATTTCGGCGAGCGTGCCGAACTCGCTGCCGGTCTCGTCCTCGCCCTGCTCGGCGTCGCCCTCTTCGTCAGCGAACTCACCGGCACGCATTTCGTCTGAAACCTGGGAAAACCACGAAGACACGAAGAGCACGAAGGAAAGGGAGAAGGAAAAAGAATTCTCCTCTTTTCCCGCTTCGTGCTCTTCGTGTCTTCGTGGTTCAAACCGTCTCCATCCCCGATGCGACGCCTTCTTTGGCAAGGTCGGCCTCGACCATCATGCGGACAAGGGCCGGGAAGTCCACGGTCGGTTCCCAACCGAGGGCACGTTTGGCCTTCGCCGCCGTGCCGATCAGCAGGTTCACCTCGGCGGGGCGGTAGAACTTTGGGTCGGAGCGGACGTAGTCGCGCCAGTCCAGTCCGGCCACCGCGAAGGCGCGCGTGGCGAACTCCTCGATGGTGTGCGTTGCGCCCGACGCCACCACGTAATCGTCCGCCTCGTCCTGCTGGAGCATCGCCCACATCGCGCGTACGTAGTCGCCCGCGAAACCCCAGTCCCGCTGCGGCCGGAGATCGCCGAGTACCAGTTCGTGCTGCTTGCCCGCGACGATGCGCGCGACACCATTCGTGATCTTGCGCGTTACGAATTCCAGCCCGCGCCGAGGGCTTTCGTGGTTGAACAGGATGCCGCTGCACGCAAACATGCCGTAACTCTCGCGGTAATTAACCGTCGCGTAGTGGCCGTATGCTTTGGCAAAACCGTAGGGCGAGCGGGGTGCGAAGGGCGTCAGTTCGGTCTGCGGCACCTCGCGCACCCGGCCGAACATCTCGCTGGACGACGCCTGATAAAAGCGCGTGCGCGGGTTGGTCATGCGGATCGCTTCGAGCATCCGCACGACACCAAGCCCCGTCACCTCGCCGGTCAGCACCGGCTGCTTCCACGAGAGCGGCACGAAACTGATCGCGCCGAGATTGTAGACCTCGTCGGGCTGTGTGATTTCCAGCACGGCGATCAGCGAGGATTGGTCGAGCAAGTCGCCCTCGACGAACTCCAATGCGGGGACGAGCGACTGCACGGCTTCCTGCTTCGGGTTGTGCTGCCCGCGTACCATGCCGTAGACCTTGTACCCCTTTGCAACGAGGAATTCGGCGAGGTACGTCCCGTCCTGCCCCGTGATGCCGGTAATCAGCGCCGTCTTCATACCGTCGCCGCTGCTCGCGGCTGGATCGTCGCCGGGATTCAAGTACCCCGCGACGCGGGCAAGCGTCTGCGCGTCTATGCTGAGCGTCGCCGCGAACATATCCAACAGTGCCGGCGAGATGACCTGCACTTCACCCCGCTCGTAATTCGAGATAGACTCCCGCGATAGACCGACGCGCTCCGCCAGCAGTTTTTGGCTGATCCCCGCCTTGATCCGCGCGGTGCGGATCGCATTGCCGAACTCTTTCATCCCCATCGTTGACCTCCTCTACCAATCCGTTCAATGTCGTTATGGTAGTGTAGGTTGACGCAATTGGCAATATGTCGGTAGAGAAAGTGCCATAACCCAGCGATATATGGCACAAGCGCCCCGAAAATCCTAAGTGCTGGTATCATTACTCACTCCGAGAAACCCACGAGGGCATAATCCGCCTTCCCGCCCTATGATGTACGTACGTATTAGACGTACAATATAAACCACTTGCGGAGATGAAGTGAATGGCCTACACTAGACGATGAATACAGGGGACGGTGAAAGGAGCGGCATGCGCACGAGTTTGCTGGTACCAGCCGGGTGATCCGTCCGCGTCAGGGAAGCGAGGAAGAAGATGTCCGGGCCGGAATACGAAGCGGCGCTCCGCCGTCGGCGCATCTGGGGTGTGCCGCCCGATGTCGTCGAACACCTGGTTGCGGACTGTCGGCGCGAGCAGACGGAACTCCGCGCCCGCGTCGCGGAACTGGAAGGGCGGCTCGATCGCGCCAACACCGAGCGGGACGAACTAAGCCAGACCGTTGCCGACTTGCAGGGGCGCATCGTGCGGCTTGATCAGGAAAATCAGGAGATCGCCAACCGCCCGGAGACGATTCGCGAAGAAGCGATGCGCTTCGTTGTGGATGCCTGGACAGAGGCACAAACGCTTCGCGAGCAAACCCGGCAGGAAATCGAAGTGACAAAGACCAGGGCGCGCGAGGAACTTGCGGTGATCCGGCGCACATCTGTGGAGGAGCGCACGCGCCACGAGACTGAGATGGTAGACGAACGTGCCCGGTATGCGGCGGAAATCGCCGAAAAGCGGCAGCGAACCGAAGCAGAGATGGCGGAGGGGCGGCGACGCTACGAGGCGGAAATGGCCGAAGAGCGGCAGCGACATGAAGCAGATATTGCCGCACTGCGCGAGCGACGCCAGCGGACGATTGCCGAACTTGAATCGCTTGCTGCCGGACTCCTCGGTCAGGTGGCGCGCAGTGCAGCGCGCCCGGCCCCGGCCGTCGCGGACGATGCCGCGCCTATCACGGCGGAATCGCCGTCCGCGACGGCCAAACAATCGCCCGTGGAATCGTCCGCATCCGCGCCAGTCATTACGTCCACCGCTGCTCAGAACAGCGGCGCGGAGGAAGACCAGTTGCTCGCCAAGGCGCTCGACGACCTCGAAGCGATCCTCAATACGTCACGCAAATCGAACGGGGGGTGAGGGGGAACGTTACCACGCTTCCTCTCAGTCCCCTCCCCTCTCCATCGCCGAACATACCTGATTGTTTTCATGATTTCGGGGCGATGGAGAGCGGGTGCCCTCTGGGCAGTGGGGGTGAGGAAACTCCCTACTCCGCGATCAGCGCGCGGCGGCTGACCAGGGGGAGGCTCGTCATCTCTGCAAAGGAAAGCGCCTGATTCGCCTCGCGCAGGAGCGCCTCTACCGTTTCGCCGTCATCGGGGCACTGGACGAGGCCGAACTGCACTTCCAGCAGCCCCTGCACCGCCTCCTGGATGTGCTGCGCGGCGATTTCGCCGCCCTCGGCAGTCGTTTCCGGCAGGATGACAATAAAGGAGTAGTCCGGCTCGCTGGCGATGATGTCATTGTTCCGCAGCACCGTCGTCGCGGTCCGCAACGTTTCGGCGAAGACCTCCTGCGCGGTGGTGATCCCCCGACGCTCCACTTCCATCTCCCACCCTTTCGCCTTGCCGACGAGGAGGGTGAAGGGGCGGTGATAGCGGACGGCGCGCGTCACCTCGGCGCGCAGCCGGTCGCGGCCCGCGTGCGGCTTGAAAACGCCCGTCGTCGGGTCTATCTGCGTGAGCGCCTCGATCGCCCGCCGGTTTTCGCGCATTCGCCGGTAGACGCGGCGCAGAAGCGAACTGACCCAGACCGCCCCGCAGCCGAGCGCCGCGACAATCGCCCCACCGATGATGAGCCAGATGAGCGATGTGTCGTCTGTATCGAGCGCGTACGCAGCCACGACCGCGACGACTCCGATGACAACGATCACCGGGATGGTGATCCACACTGAGGGACGCCATACACCGATCAGCAGGCCCAAGCCGGTCGCGGCGAGCATCACGAGCCGCGCGGGGCCGGTCAGCGCAATGGCCTGTACCGCCGCACCGGCGACCGTCAGGAGCAGCAGCAAACCGACCGCCACGTCCGATGAACTGGACGGCGTGCGCGGACGCGGCTCGCGTAGCGCGGGTTGTGCCGCCGTCTCCATATATTTCGATGCTGCCATTGCCATCTCCGTTTCACCTCGTCGTCAATGGATGCGAATATCCCGTGTTGTCGTTGTCGCCCGCCTCGTTCGCGGGTTTTTGCCCATGGCCTGGGGCGCAGGCTGAAGCCTACGCGACCGTCATGAGGATCTATGAATCCTGGCTCGTGCGCAGGCGGACGCGCAACTTGTATGGCTCTTCTTCCTGCACATCCTCGATCTCCGTCGCCAGCGTGCGGAGCGTCGTCGCCAGGTCGGTCGGGCCGCCGTAGCCGATACGCATCTCCAGTGTCCCCTGCGCGAACCGGCGAACCTGCACGTCGTGGACGCCCGTCAGCTTCTGCAACGTGGCCTGGAACTGGCCGAGGTCCGAGAAGCGGACAAACGGGTATGCGACGAGTGTGTACGTGCCGTCCGAATTGCTCGCGGGCGGGGGCGCGATCACGCGCTCGTGCTCCTGCTCGTCGCTTGCGACGGAGGCGGGCATCTCCGATTGCTCGATCGGTCCGGTATCTTCCATCGAAGACGAAACCGCCTGCTCCATCACCGGCATCGCCGCTTCCGGTTCGGATTCCATCCCGGATTCCGTTTCTGTTTCCGTCACCGTCTCCGTCTTCGGTTCCGTCTCGGTTTCTGATGCGGGTTCAGCCATAATGGATTGTGGCGCGGGCGCTTCCGTCACTGGCGCGGCGTCCATGGCTGCATTTGGCTCTGGCTTGGCGGAAACAGTCGGCGCGGTTGGTAGCCCTTGCAGCGCCCGTTCGAGGCCATCGGCGGATGTGCGGAGCGCCAGTTCGTCCGTGACCAGTTCCGCGTTTACGGTTTGAATGTGGCTTTCGAGCGCGCCGATCCGCTCGGTCATCGCGGTCTTTTGCGTCGAGAGCGCCGCGTTTTCCTCCTTGAGGGCGCGGATAGATTCGGCGGCGTTGTCAATGATCGTGCGCAGCCGCGCGTACAACTCGATCCGAGGATCCGTCGCGTCCGGTTGCAGAGCAAGGGACGTGTTCGTGATCGGTTCGAGGGATGACTGGTCCGCGTGATTGGTCACGCTTTCCTCCGAATCGTCATCCAGCGGGTGAATCGTGCTGAGGTTGCGCATCTCCATTCCTCCAATTGCCAGCCTGCGCTGCTCGTCTCCCAGATCGTACATGCTAATGACCGGTGCTGTCGCCAAGTGAAACCTCCCATTCTGCGCGGTATGTCGGCACGGCGGATGCTATCGCGACATTCGCGCTGCCACTCCCGCTACCGCTTCCGATGTTACCTCCGATTATGCCACTCCCTTACCACGCTTTGCGTGACGAGTAATCCATGAAATTCCTAATAGTTTGTCATGCAAGCGAGCATCCTCACTGACTATAACGCGTGACCACGAATAATAGTACGGCCTAGTTTTGGACTCTGGAAAATCTGTAATACAGTCATCGTTCTTGTTCGCGTGTGCATCCATGCGGGGGACGGATCCATTGATATATATCCCTGCCTGCCGTTGAGAGTGAGAAACTGCATGCAATCGAGAAAGCGCTCGCGGTATCAGGTTTCGCCGGCAAAGGCGGCGAATGCAATGATGGTGGTGATGCGTTCGCCGGGGCGACGCGGTGCGGCGCGATCACCGTGGCGATCAGGAAATTTCCTGTCAGGTTTGTGCCAATTCCGTCATTGTATAGCGAGCGATGCCCGGCCGCTTCATGGCGTTATTTGTGGCCGTTCTCGGACCTACGGCCCGGCAGCGATGGTGACGGTGAGCGTCGCGGTATAGGTGCCGGCGGCGGTATCGGCGGGTGCTACCAGATGGGTGCTGAACGTCATCGTCGCCTGTCCGGTCCCGGTACTAGTGGCGGCATTGAAGATTTTACCGACACTCGTTGGGATCGCCAGTGGATAGGCGATCCCGTTGGTCGGCGCGGTGCCGGTCGTACCGGAGACGGCGACGCTCTGGATAGTGTGGTTCGCCGCCGGAATGGTGTCGCTCGCCGCATCCGTGAGCGTGTTGATCGTTGCCTGGAGATTCCAGCCCGCGCCGCTGCCGGTCGTATCATTGACGCCGACGGCGAATGAGGAGGTGAGGGTGAGCGGATCACCGCTCAGCGTCGCACTGTAGGAGAAATTGGCGGGGGCGGCGGCGATGCTCAGGGTCCCGACATAAGTGAAGTTGGTGGGGGAGTTCGCCGTGCCGCCGGGGGTCGTGACCGCGACCGTGACGGCGCCACCTACGGCCTTGGCGGGTGTCGTGGCAGTGATCGAGGTCGCATTGACGACGGTGAAACCGGTCGCATTCGTGCCGCCGAATGTCACGGCGGTCGCGCCCGTGAAGTTCGTCCCCGTGATCGTCACGCTCGTGCCGCCCATAATCGGGCCGGATGTCGGGGAAATGCCGCTGACAGTCGGGCCGAGGGTGATATAGGTATAACCGCTCGCTAACGATCCGCTGCCACCGGCGGTAGTGACGGCAACCGTCACCGCTCCTGCGGTCTTTGCCGGAGTGGTGGCGGTGATGGAGGTCGCGCTGACGACGGTGAAGCTGGTAGCATTCGTGCCGCCGAACGTCACGGCGGTCGCGCCCGTGAGGTTCGTCCCCGCGATCGTGACAGGGGTGCCACCGACCGTTGTGCCCGAGGAAGGACTCACCCCCGTGACGGTCGGCGGTGCGACATATGTGTATGCAGTCGTTTTGGAACCAGTCCCCCCGGAAGTGGTAACGGCAACCGTCACGGCCCCTGCGGCCTTGGCGGGTGTCGTGGCAGTGATCGAGGTCGCGCTGACGACGGTGAAACCGGTCGCATTCGTGCCGCCGAATGTCACAGCGGTCGCGCCCGTGAAGCCCGTTCCGGTGATCGTCACGCTCGTGCCGCCGCTCGTTGTGCCCGAGGAAGGACTCACCCCCGTGACGGTCGGAGCGGCGGCAAGGACAACAATCGTTGGGCTTGTCCCGAGCGCGAAGAGTGCAAGGAGCAGGATGCTCAGCGCACACCGTACAGCGCGCCGTGGATCGTGTTGGCGTATCGGTTGTTCGGCCACCCGAATGCCCCGTTTCTTTGGCCCCTCAATCACCCGTGATGATCCTCGGAAGCACGCACCATTCATCGGTCGGCTTCCTTACTGCGCTGGCCGCTTCCGTGAGCGGGTAAGCAGGACGATCAGACCGACCATGCTAACCGCGAATGCCCCGAGAAGGCCGCTGAGCACCGCGACGAGGGGGGAGATACCCCCGCTCTTTGCCGGTTCGCTCGCGGTAGCGGTTGTTGCCGTTGCCGGGGTGGGCCGGGCGCGTCCACTCGGCGCGGCAGCCGCAGCAGTTGGTCGCGCGGTGACGACAACGGGGCCATCAAAGACCGCAGGCGCGCTCCCACCGAAATCAAGCGTTGCATGGACGCGATAGGTACCCGGTGTCGTGGGCGGCTCCGCCGGGATCGGATAGGCAATCGTCGTTTGTGGTACGAGCGTATCGAGGGCGAGTAGGTTGCTGAGGACGGTTTTCCCCGATGCGTCAACCATCGTTACGTCACCCTGTGACTTGACCAGCGTCGTCCCGTCATTCTGCACGGAGAGCGTCAAGGTCGGCAGCCCTTCTACCTCGGCGACCTGCGCCCCTGTGATGCGGAGCGAGGGCGTCGCGTTCACCTCCCCGACATTGACCAGGACCGCAGTCAGCGCACGGGTGACGGTGGTGACGCCGAAACTCCCCGCTTGCTGGGTTGCGGTATTCGCGCCCCGGTCGAGTTGGATGGCGATCCCGCCGAGATATTGGCTGGCGCGTGTTTCTTTGGGGACGGTGAGCGTGAAAGGAACCGTTTCTTGTTTCTGGGGGGCAACCTCGATAGTGGCCTTTTCCAGCGTGATCCAGGCGCCGACGCCCTTGCGGGGTTCGGTACTGCCCATATAGATCGCGCCGCCACCCTGTCCGCTCGTGGCATCAACCGGATACAGGGCGACCTTGATCGGCACGGTGCCGGGATTCGCGATGATGACCGCGTCTTTGAGCGTTTCACCAGCCTGGGCCTTTAACGTGAAATAGCCGCTCGTCGTCGCATCAGCATTCGGGTTCGCGGGGCGGATACCGAACTGCGGCTCGTCCGCCCCGCGCACGGGAGTGAGAGAAATGAGCATCATTAGGAGTAGCATAACGGGGAGGATGGCCCCGCGCGGGGTTCGCCGTCTTGTTTCGTCGTGCATCCGCATCCGCCCCTCCTTCGTGAACTTCAGACAATACATAAATAATAGTCTATCATAGGTGCATATACGTACACTATAGCAAAGCGCCCGCCTTCTGGAAAGAAGCGCGGGTGCTTGCGACGAGATTGCGGGTACTCGTTACGGGCCGGAAACGATCGTCACTGTCAGTGTGGCAGTGTAGGTACCGGCGGCAGTTTGTGCGGGCACGGCGAGGGCCGTCGCGAAGGTTTCGGTGGATCTGCCCATGCCGGTGCTCGCACCCGCGTTGAAGATCTTCGCCGCTGTGGTCGGGATCTGACCGGTGGCGATGCTGTTTGTCGGCGCGGTGCCCGTTGTGCCGGAGATCGTCACGCCGGAGACTGTGTGGCCGACGGCGGGGATCGTATCGGAGCCCGCGTTGGTCAGGACGGTGATCACTCCTTGCAGGTTCCAGCCGGCCTTGCTGCCGGTCGCGTCATTGACGCCGACGGCGAACGATGACGTCAGGTTGATAATGTCGCCGGTGAGGGCAGTGCTCGGATACAAGAAGTTGGCTGGCGCGGCGGTGATCGAGAGTGATCCGGCGGTAAGCGTCGCCGTGCTTGAGGCGGCGCTGACACCGGATGTGCCGATAATCATGGTAGCGATGACGAGAAATACAGCGAGCCAGGTGCGGGATGACCGAATCATGGAACTCTCCTTCTCCAAAAAGGCCTAGTAAAACAACGACGTACGATTGATCTTTCCCTCGTACATCCCTACTAACGTCATCGTACATCAAAATGTGATGGGTGGATCAAAAATAGCCTTGCGATGACGTTGTGCCGGACTTGTCATGTGCCGATGTACCGCTCTGTCCAACGAAATGGCGAGCAAGAATGTCGCGTCGCTGGAGCGGTTTTCCGTGGTATCGAGCCGAGAAAGCCGAATGGTAGCGGCGGGCTGACGAACATTCACAACTGAAATGGAAATAGGTCGGTGGCACAGGTTTGCAACCTGTGAGCCTGGCAGGCTGCAAACCCTGCCCCACCCGATTGCCCGATTCTGTTGTGAATGTTCTACAGCTTGTCTCAAAACCCCTGATCGACGAGCATCGGGGGGTGAACGTTTCGCTCTATTCGGTGTTGATGACAACCGGGGAGGTTGCGCAGTGGTCCAGATCATCCGTCGCGAAGCGATGCAGCAGAGCAAGCGATTGAACGCGCGCGCCTGGCGGTTCGACGGCGCGGACCATGATTTCGGTGACGTGTCGCTGTTCATCAACGAGCTTGCGTTGGGCGACGGCCCTGGGCTCCATACGCACACCTACGATGAGATCTTCGTCGTCGTGGACGGTCAGTCGACCTTCACGACCCTGGATGGGGACACACCGACGAGCATTGAGTTGGAGACCGGGGACGTGGCGCGCGTTCCTGCCGGTACGCCGCACTCGTTCACGAACACCGGCGATCGCGTGTTGCGGCAGGTGGATATCCATCTCGCGGACCGTATCGCGCTCGTATGGCTCGAATGACGCGACGGTCGTCCGTGAGATCGATCACGATGCCCTGTTTGGATTTTGAGACAGTTTGTAGGACTTACGCAGTTGGAGCGTTTTTCGTGGTGGTAGCAGGCTTTCTAGCCTGCCTCCCCGGCAAGGCACCAGGCTGGAAAGCCTGCTACCACCGGGGGACTTGCCCTTAACTGAACTGTATTGAGCTAAAGCTCGCCGCCACCGGAGGGGGCGATTAGGGGCCAGAAAGGATGGACACCGTGAGGGCGACACTATAGTGATCGCTCGTGAGATTCTCCGCAGGAACGCGGAGGTCTGTTGTAAAGGCCAGCGACGACTTCCCCATCCCTGATCCGGCGGCGGCGCTAAAAAGCGTGTCGCCATCGGTACGGAAGGGGCGGGGGTATGCGAGCGTGCCGAGGGGGGAGCGACCGGTCTGCGTGGTGATCGTTGCACCGGTGATCGTTGACGCGCTGACAAATTCGGACGCGCCCGTATCGTTCAGTACAGGCCCCAGAGCAGCCTGGATGCGCCACCCCGCGCGACTCCCAGTCGCATCCGTGACCGAAATGCTGAATGTCGCCGTGTAGGCGCGGGTTTCGTCCGCCGATGGCGCGGCGGTATAGATGAGCGTCGTCGCCGCATCAGTAATGAAGAGTTTGCCGGGCAACAGCGTCACGCTTGCGGTCGCGGCGCGCACACCGCTCGCAATCCCGAAGGCGCAACCGATGAGCAGAAAGATAAGGAATACGGATCGGCCGATTAACTTCATCCGTCATCCCCCCGGTATCGGCGCGTTGCCTGAATAATCGCGGTCAATAGCCGCAAATTCTGCTCACGCAGGAGCAGCGCTGGCAACCCGGCGGTCTCCGGGGAGATCCGTGGCTTTGCGTCCCCGCCTCGCGACGGGTGTGCCGGTCGGAACGGTCGGTGGCAACGGATCGTCGCCCGATACCTCTCTAACGCCATCACGTCACTTTTTGTGACGGGTGATCTATATTCACATGGAAGTACATCAATATGGTGCGTCTCTCAGGCGGAACCGGCTATGGGTCGCCGGTATTACCGGAACGGAAACCCGGCGACCCTATAAGAACGATAATACCCGTGGACATTTCGAAGAACCTCTTCGGATGCGAGCCGATAGACGCCCCTAGCGCTACTGCGAGAACTAGCCCTGAAAAATCAATACTCATCCACCATATTATAGCAGGGCTTATAAAGCGTTGCGCTGCATTTCCTCGTCCATCACGTCGCGGGCGAGGCCGACGTACAGCCCTGTGGTCTTCAGAGAGGTGTGGGGTCGAGAGAGGAAACGTTAATGAAAGGACGCGAACGGCCGCGACGTCCAGCGTCACGACAGTGCGCGGCGAGCTGTCAAGGTGGGGTGTACTTCAGATTGACAATCCTCGGCAGTCGGCGCGGTTGTGTTCGCGAAGTCCTGTAGATTCCTCCACGGTGTTCAACGCATCTAGACGACTACCTCCTCTC
>JALYXG010000174.1 GCA_030947205.1 Chloroflexota bacterium | reverse complement strand
GGCATCTCAATTCGGCACAAAGGAACGGTGTGGCATGGTTCCTGCTTTGGCATACTCGAAAGCAATGGGACGGGCTATCGCGAAGCGGTACGGCAGCGAACGGAGGAACGGTAATGCGCTTTTTTGTAGAACTCGTACTGTGGCACCTGATTATCGCAGCCTTTCTCGTCGGCGCGCTGATGCTGTCGCGTAGCGCGCAGCCAAAATCGCCGATGAATTTCGTTAACGATCCGTCGGGCGACTAACGGCTGGTCTCGGAACTTTTCTCTGGTAGGACGTACGCACTTAGGGTATTTTTCGTAGTGGTAGCAGGCTGGAAAGCCTGCTACCACCCGAGTCTGTGCGAACTGCGTAACTCCTATCTCTGGATTACAGACAACGGGGTAGTAAGGTATATGCTTACTGCCCCGTTTGCTTTGTATGCTGAGTTTCGCCGATGGAGGGAAAACAATGTTGACGGTTTTCGTCGCCGGAGAGGTTAAGGAGTTCCAACTCGAACAGATTCGCGCCGCCGCACCGGATGCTGACGTGCAATACTTCGCCCATCGGGATGCCCTCGAAGCGCGGATCGAGGAGGCGGAGGTCATCGCCGGGAACATCGGCGCCGCCGCCCTGGCGCGCGCCGCGAAACTGCGTTGGGTGCAGAGCTGGGCGGCCGGGCCGGACGCGCTGATGTTCCCCGAAATGATCGCCAGTCCGGTCATCTGCACCAGTTGCAAAGGCAATGGCGCGATCCCGCTCGCCGAACACGCGATCATGCTGATGTTGATGCTCAATCGTGATGCACCGGGTTGGATGCGCGCCCAGGACGCGCATCGCTGGGAGCACCGACCACACGCGGAGTTGAACGGCCTGACGTGCGGCATCATCGGGCTGGGGTATTCGGGGCAGGATTTGGCGCTCAAGTGCAAGGCATTCCACATGCGCACGCTCGGCATCCGCCGCACGCCGCGCCCGACGCCGAACGTGGACGAGGTCTTTGCCCGCGATGGGCTGCACGCCCTCCTCAGTGCGTCGGATTTCGTCGTGATGACCGCCCCGCGCACGCCTGAAACAGTCGGGATGCTCGGCGAGACGGAGTTCCGGGCGATGAAGCCGACCGCCCACTACATCTGCTTCTCGCGCGGCGGGATCGCGGACGACGCGGCGCTCCTGCGCGCCCTGCGGGAAGGATGGATTGCTGGGGCAGGGCTGGACGCGCACGGCGAGGAACCGCTGCCGCCGGACAGCCCCTCCTGGGATTTGCCGAACACGATTGTCACCCCACACAACGGTGCGACGACGCCCGCGACCCGCCAGCGCGGCATTGACATTTTCGTCGAGAATCTGCGCCGGTATCAGGCCGGGCAGCCGCTCCTCAATGTGATTGATAAGGAGGCGGGCTATTAACGCGAAGTGGGTGAATTGTAGTGAACCCTCACATTTGGACCACGGCACCGTTGATTGAGGCCTTATCGCGGCTACGCCGGGACACCTTCGATGATGGTGTGCCCCGTCTTCGTCGGGAAGACCTCCGTCAGCCGGAAACCCGCCGCCGCGAAGAGGGTGCCGTACTCCTCAGGTGTGCGCTCCTGGCCACCGGGGGCCACCAGCATTTGCAGGTCGGAGAACTTGCCGTCGCGTCCCTCGTTGGGTGGGCCGACCGCCCACTCGATCACGAGCAGCCGCCCCTCCGCGCCGATCGCCCGCCGACAACTCGACAGGATCGCCGTTGCCTCCGTGTCCTCCCAATCGTGCAGGATCGCGCGGAGGATGTAGGTGTCGCCCCCTTCCGGCACCGCCGCGAAGAAGTCCCCGCCCACCACCTCGCTCCGATCCGCGACCCCGGCATCCCGCAGCAACTGCTCGGCATTGGCGACCACATGGGGCAGGTCGAAAAGGATTCCCCGCATCTTCGGGTGTCGCGCCAGTAGCGCCGCCAGCAGCGCGCCCCGCCCGCCGCCAACATCCACGACGCGGCCAAATCGCGCGAAGTCGTACGTCGCCAACACGGAGGCGGTGGCCCGGCGCGAGAGCGCCGTCATCGCACCGTTGAAGATCGCGTTCTCCTCCGGATGGCCGGTCCGATACTCCCAGACGTCCATCCCGTGAAGATGACGGAAGGCATTCCCTCCCGTCTTGACACTGTGCAGCAGATCCGCCCACGCGTTCCAGACATACGGCCGCCCGCTGTAGGCCGCCCAGCCCCTCACCGGCTCCGGCGCGTCGGAGCGCAGGCAGTCGCCGAGCGGTGTGAGGGAGAAGTGGTGGCCCTCCTCCTCGCGGAGGACATTGACGCTCGCCAGCGCGCGCAGCAGGCGGTAGAGCGTACCCGGATCGGCGTCGGTAGCGGCGGCGAGGGCGTCGCTGGTGCGCGGTCCGTCGGTGAGGAGATCGGCGATGCCCAGGGTGGCGGCGACGTAGATCGCCTGCGAGATCTGATACCCGTCCACCAACCGTCTCAAGGCCACCGACGGCGTTATGTCAGGCTGCTCCATCCCGGCTCCCCTTCCCCAAACCCGCGCGGCGGGCCGATTTCCCTCGTGTCGGGCTTCGTGATGGCAAGATCATAGCAGCCTGTCGGTGCAGACGCCAAATGCGTGTGGGGCAACCATAGCGACTGTTTCGCCGCGTCCTCGCCCCGCGACAACTCCAAGACAACGCGCGCCTTGAACTCCGGATCGAACTTCCGCCGTGTGCGCATCAGTGAACCCCTCTCCGCTCAGGCCGGGATAAAATCAGTCGCTGTCCCGGCCTGAGCGGAGAGGGGTCCACTACGAATCGTTTGTCCGCCGATGCAGCGCGCTGGTATGCTGCCGCCAGGTGAGACGCGGCGGGTAGCTGAAGGGACAGGAGGCGAGCAATGACGGCAAAGAACATCTTCACATTCCCCAACCCCGTCAATGAAGTTTCGGCACGCGTCGTTGCCGCCGGTGTCGTGGCGATGGCAACGACAACCGTGGCGTCACGCCGACGCTGGCTGATTATTCCGCTCGCGTACGGCTTCGTTGCCCGCGCCCTGGCCGGGCCAACGCTCAGTCCGCTTGGTCAGTTGGCGACGCGGGTCGTCACGCCCCGGCTGGGAGTGCCGCCGAAAGAAGTGGCCGGTCCACCCAAGCGGTTTGCCCAAACGCTTGGCGCGTGCATCTCACTGACCGCGCTGGCATTGGCGTTTCCCTTCAAGCGCGCCAATGCCGCGTTCGCCCTTGTCGGGATGATCGCGGTATTTGCGACACTGGAATCAGGCTTCGGCTTCTGCGTCGGTTGCAAAATCTTCGGCGTGCTGATGAAACTCGGACTTGTCCCGGAGGAAATCTGCGCGAAATGCGCGAACATCTGGGAGCGCCCCAACCTCCGGGCGAATGCGCCCCCGTCCTGACGGGGTCCGCGAATGTGCC
>JALYXG010000162.1 GCA_030947205.1 Chloroflexota bacterium | reverse complement strand
GCGCGTTCGTGACGAGCGTCGTGCCGTGAATGACATTGCCGACCGCTTCCGGCGACTCGCCTGCTTCGGCGAGCGTTTCCTGCATACCGGTCTCGACCGCCTGCGCCGGATCGTCGGGTGTCGTCAGTGTTTTACCAATGCTCAGGCGACCCGTGCGCTCATCGTAGAGGATCAGGTCGGTAAAGGTGCCGCCAATGTCAACCCCGGCGCGAAGCGGTCGCGCGCCCACCGTGTCTATCGCCACGCGATCTCCCCTCGATAGCGAGCAATGAGCGATGAGTGGAGAGGGATTTCCTCATTGCTCATCGCTCATTGCTCATTGCTGAATTGGATAGACGGGTCGCGGCAGGAAGCCGATCAATTTGCGGGGCCAGAAAGAGATCCACGTCTTGCCCATGATCGCGCTGCTGTGGATCGGGCCGAAGAAGTGGGAATCTTCGCTCGCGTTCCGGTTATCGCCGAGTACGAAGAATTCGTCCGGGCCAAGGGTGTACGGGCGACCATCGGTCGGGTAGGTGTAGCGAGGCTGCTCGGAGATGTTTGTCTCGTTGAGCGCGACGCCGTTGACCATCACCTTGCTATCGCGGATTAACACCGTGTCGCCCGGCAGGCCGATGACCCGCTTGATAAATGGCTTGTCGTGCGCGACGGGCGGATTGATGACGACGATGTCGCCCCGTTTCGGCGAATGAAAGAGATAGTGTCGCTTGCCGCCAATCATGATGTTCCGGTAGGCGAGACGGTTTTCGAGCAAATGCTCGCCGTTCTGGAGGCTCGGCACCATGCTCACGCCGTCTACAACGACCGCCGGCATCACAAGCCGCATCCCGAAGAAAAGCAGCGCGGCGATAATCAGCGTTTCGATCAGTTCCCGCGCCGCACTCGAACGCGCGGGTTGTTCCCGAGCGGGGATCGCCGTCGGCGGTGCGTCATCAATATCCGCGACCTCGACGCCTTCGCTGTTCTTTATTGCCACGACCGATCCAATCTGCATGTTTGCACGACCCGCACTGACGGGAGCGTACTACGCTGATGCGGGGCGGTCAACGGCGGACGGTCGCGGAGAAACCGGGTATACTCCCGGTGAACGATGCGCGCCGCGTGGGCGAAAGGAATCGTTAGTGGCTCAGGTCGCAATCGAGAAAGCACAAACGCCATTTGTCCTCACCTTCGATGTGGGTACATCGTCGGTGCGAGCACTCGTGTATGACGCGCACGCGCGACCGATTGACGGCATGGCGGCGCAAATCGCCCACGAGATGACGACGACCGCCGATGGTGGCGTTTTCTGCGACGCCGATGCGCTCGTCGGGCGCACCGAAAAGGTGATTGATGATGTGCTGAGGGCGGCGGGCGCGCATGCCGGGGAGATCGCCGCCGTCGCGTCGGACACGTTCTGGCACAATGTCGTTGGGGTGGATGACAACGGGGCCGCGATCACGCCGCTCTACACCTGGGCGGACACGCGCAGCGAGCGCGCCGCTATTTCCCTCCGCCACCGACTCGATGAACGGGCCGTCCACGAGCGGACGGGTTGCATGTTGCACGCGATGTATCTCCCGGCGAAATTCGTCTGGCTGGCGGAGAACGACGCCTCGCTGATGGGGCGCGTCGCCCACTGGATGTCGTTCGCCGAGTATTTCCACTTTACGTGCTTCGGCGAGCGGGCCTGCTCGCTCTCAATGGCCTCCGGCAGCGGCTTGTTGAACCTGAACCAATGCCGGTGGGACGACGCGATGATCGAGGCGTTACCGATCCGCGCGGAGCAGTTATCGCCGCTGCGGGACGTGGACGAGCCGCACTCCGGGCTGATTGGCGCATATGCGGAGCGGTGGCCGGCGCTCGCGAATATTCCGTGGTATTTGTCGCTCGGCGATGGCGCGGCGAGCAATCTCGGCAGTGGCGGTGTCAATGGGTCACGCATCGCAGTCAATGCTGGCACGTCCACTGCAATGCGCTTGGTACTGCCCGCCGAATCGGTGTGGGTGCCGGACGGATTGTGGGCATACCGGGTGGATCGGCGGCATTTCGTTGTCGGCGGCGCGGAAAGTAACGGCGGCAATGCATGGGCATGGCTCAAGGAGCGCATGCGACTGGCGGATGACGATGCCACCAGCGAGGCGATTGCCGCAGTGCCGCCGGACGGGCACGGCTTGACGGTACTGCCGTTTTTGGCCGGTGAGCGCAGCCCGAACTACAATGCCAGAGCGCGTGGCGCGATCGTCGGCCTCGCGCTCGACACGACGGCGGCGGAGATCGCCCGTGCCTTTCTGGAAGCGATCAGTTACCGGCTGGCGCTGATGTACCGGATCATCGCAGCGAACTACCCGGAGGCGACGGAGATCATCATCAGCGGCGCGGCGCTGCTGCACAATCCGATGTGGATGCAGATGCTCGCGGATGTGCTCGGCCAGCCGCTGGTGGTGTCTGCTGAGGCGGAGGCGACCAGTCGGGGGGCGGCGCTCATCGCCCTCGAACAGTTGGGTGCGATACCATCGTGGGCCGATGTGCCGGTTGCGCTCGGCAAAACGGTGGCGCCGAACATGGACGCGCACCGTGTGTACGATGCGGCGATTGCGCGACAGGAGCAATTGTATCGTTTGCTCGTGCCGCCGAGAACATAGCGGAATCGAAGCAGGTTGTTGGTGTTGGAAACTGTGGCGAAACAGTTGCATGAGGAGGATCATATGGCGACGAACCCACTGACAAAGATCGCGGACTTCGGCCAGAGTGTTTGGTACGACAACATCAGTCGCTCGCTGGTCCGCGGCGGCGAGTTGCAGCGACTGATTAACGAGGATGGCGTCGTCGGCCAAACCTCAAACCCGAACTTCTTCAAGGAAGCGATCGTTGGCAAGGACGACTACGACGATCAAATGCGGGAATTGGCCCGGCAAGGCAAAAACGGCGACGAAGTGTACGAAGTGCTGACGACGACTGATGTGCGCGGCGCGTGCGATCTCTTCACACCCGTCTACCAGCGGACAAATGCCCACGACGGTTACGTCTCCATCGAAGTCTCGCCGACGCTCGCGCACGATACCCAGCGCACGATCGCGGAGGCCCGCCGCCTGTGGAGCGTCGTGGATCGCCCGAACGTGATGATTAAGATTCCCGCCGCCCCGGAGGGCATCGCCGCGATCAAGCAAGTCCTGAGCGAGGGCATCAATGTCAATGTCACCCTCGTCTTCTCCATCGCCTCGTACCGCGATGTGATGAACGCCTACATCGAGGCGCTGGAAGCGCGCGTGCAGCGCGGCGAGCCGGTGGATCGGATCGCCTCGGTCGGCTCCTTCTTCGTCAGCCGCGTGGATGTCGCGGTGGACAAGATGCTCGACGAGAAGATCACGAGCGCGACGGGCGCCGAAAAGGAAAAATTGCAAAGCCTGCTCGGCAAAGCAGCGATTGCCAACGCCAAGGACGCGTATCATACCTTCCGCGAAACCTTCAGCGGCCCGCGCTGGGACGCGCTCGCAGCGAAGGGCGCCAAGGTGCAGCGGCCGCTCTGGGCAAGCACCGGTGCGAAGAATCCCGCCTATCGGGACATCCTTTACGCCGAAGAATTGATCGGCCCCGAGACGGTGGACACGATGGGGCCACCGACAATCGAGGCGTTCCGCGATCATGGGCAGGTGCGCAACTCGGTCGAGGAAGACTATCCCGGCGCGCAGCAGGTGCTGAAGGACCTCGCGGACGCCGGTATTGATATGGCGAAAGTGACGCAAGACTTGCAGGATGCCGGTATCAAGCAGTTCGCCGATTCGTTCGAGGCCGTCTTGAAGGACGTACGAACGAAGAACGAGCAGTTTGCCGGAGCGGGCGCGCAAGCGGCCGGCTGAGATGGGGAAGTAGGCAGTAGGCGGTGGGGAGTGGGCAGAACGATGCCTCACCTTCTGTTTCGTAGCCTATCCACTGCCCACTGTCCACCGCCCACTCGAATAGGAGTTGCCGGATGCTCGAAACGACCGTTGTGAACCCGCTGCGCGAGGGGTTGCGCCTGCAACGTACGCCGGAGCCGTGTGTGATGGTCATTTTCGGCGCGTCTGGCGACCTGACACGCCGCAAACTCGTCCCCGCGCTTTACAACCTGACACGCGAGCGGCTCTTGCCGGGCGGTTTCACCGTCGTCGGCGTGGCGCGGCGACCGATTGGCAACGAGACCTTCCGTGACCAGATGAAGTCGGGCATCAACGAGTTTTCCCGCGTGCGCCCGGCGCAGGAGACGGTCTGGGATAATTTCTCGCAGGGCATCTACTACCACCAGAGCGAGTTCCACGATAGCGACGGCTACGCGCGCCTCGGTGAACTGCTCGACCAGATTGATCGCGAGCGTGGCACCTGCGGCAATCGCGTTTTCTACCTTGCGACCGCGCCATCCAACTACAGCGAGATTATCCGGCAACTCGGCGAACACGGGCTGGCCCGGCGCGTCACGCCCGGTGTGCCGGAGGAAGGGCCGTGGCAGCGGATCATCATCGAAAAACCCTTCGGCCACGATCTGGAGTCGGCGCGGCAGCTGAACAATCAACTTGCGGAGGTCTTTTCGGAGCGACAAGTCTTTCGCATTGACCATTACCTCGGCAAGGAGACGGTACAGAATATCCTCGTCTTCCGCTTCGCCAACGGCATTTTCGAGCCACTCTGGAATCGCGGCTATGTGGATCATGTGCAGATCACGGTGGCGGAAAGCATCGGCGTCGAAGGTCGTGGCGGCTACTATGAGGAGTCCGGTGCGCTGCGCGACATGGTGCAGAACCACATGATGCAGCTCGTCTCGCTGATCGGCATGGAGCCACCCGTCTCGAACGACGCGACGGGCGTGCGGGACGAGAAGGTAAAAGTCCTGCACGCGATCCGTCCGATCCACCCGGAGGACGTCAACAAATTCACTGTCCGAGGGCAATACGGATCGGGCGACGTGGCGGGGCATCCGATCCCCGGCTACCGCGAGGAGCACGGCGTCGCGCCGAACTCGACGACCGAGACATTCGTCGCGCTTAAGTTCTTCATTGACAACTGGCGATGGGCGGGCGTGCCGTTTTATCTGCGGACGGGCAAGGCGCTGCCGAAACGCGTGACCGAGGTCGCGATCCAGTTCAAGCCCGCACCGCACCTGCTCTTCGACCGCGCCGCCGAGACGATGGAGCCGAATGTGCTCGCGCTCCAGATTCAGCCGGACGAGGGCATTTCGATCAAATTTGGCTCGAAAGTGCCGGGGCCGACCGTGCAAATTCGCTCGGTCAACATGGATTTCCGCTATGGCACGTATTTTGGTGTCGAACCGCCCGATGCGTACGAGCGATTACTGTTGGACTGCATGTTGGGCGACTCGACACTCTTCACGCGGCGCGACGAGGTCGAGGTGGCGTGGGCGCTGATCACGGCGGTCCTCGAAGGGTGGAAAATGGTCGCGCCGCCGCAGTTCCCGAACTACGATGCCGGATCGTGGGGGCCGGAGCGGGCACACGAACTGCTCGCCCGCGATGGCCGGACGTGGCGACGATTGCGGACGCGATAGGAGGCGGCTGATGCCGACGGATAGCACCGACAGCAACGCCGCCACGCCCGGCGGCGAGCCGCACCCCGTTGATGTCCGCGAGATCGAGGATGCGCTCACCCAGCTCTGGATGACCAGCCAGACCGGCGGTCGGTCGAGCATGCAGGCGTACATACTCAATCTCATCATCTTCGCCGGGTCGGTAACCAATGCATCGGAGGCGCAAGCAATCGCCGCGCGGGTCGGGCAGACTCATCCGTCGCGGACGATTATTCTCCATACCGATGACGGCAGCGACGGGCATCTTCGGGCGTGGATATCGGCGCAGTGCGAATATGGTGGAACGATGGAGCGCTCGGGTTCGGAGCAAGTCGTGCTCGAAGCGGCGGGCGATGGTATCCGCCAGTTGCCGGGTACCATAATTCCCCTTCTTGTGCCCGAGGTTCCCGTCGTACTCTGGTGGTCGGGCGAGGGGCTGTTCACGCATCCGATCTTCCCGGCGCTCATGGATGCGTCGGATCAATTGGTCGTGGACTCCGGCGCGTTTCCCGATACGGTGCAGTTGCTTTCTCGTTTGCATGCGCTCGGCACGGAAGAATACCCCAGTGTCGCGCTCCGCGATCTTGCCTGGGCGCGCCTGACGCCGTGGCGGGAACTGACAGCCCAGTTTTTCGATGCGCCGCCGAATCGTCCGTATCTCGATGGTATCCAGCGCGTCCGTGTCACCTACGCGTCCGGCGAAGCCGACCAGCACAACCCGGAGCAGGCATTGCTGTACGGGAGTTGGCTCGCGTCGCGTCTCGCATGGGAAACAATTCCCAATCTGCGACGATTCGGTCGCGAGATGATGGTGGTGATGCGTGATGAGGAAGCGCCGATTACGCTCGAATTCTCCGCGCAGCACGCGCCCGATCTACCGTCGGGCTGCCTTCTGTCCGCAACCCTGATCGCCCAGGCCGATGAGACGATGGCGACCTTTGCGATCCAGCGCGCGGAGGATCGGGAGCACACCGTCGTGACGATGGCGGTGCAGGGCCAGACAACGCAGGAACGGATCGTGCCAATGCACGAACGTTCCGTGGCGGAAATGCTTGCCGAAGAGGTAAGTACCGTGCGCCGCGACCATGTCTATGATGAGGCGCTCGGCGTCGCGATCCGCATCGCCAGCCCCAGAAGTGGAGGTCCCCGTTGACCGAAGAGAATCGCGAAGTTGTCGTGCTGCCCGATCTGGATGCCGTCAGCGAGGAGGCGGCGCGCCGCTTCGTCACCATTGTGAATGACGCGGTGGCGCGCTCGAATCGCTGTACGGTCGCGCTCGCCGGTGGCTCGACGCCGGAGCGGCTGTACCGGCTGCTCGCATCGGCGACATACCGCGACGCGATCCCGTGGGCAGCGCTCTTTGTATTCTTTGGCGATGAACGGTGCGTTCCGCCGGAAGACCGGGAGAGTAATTACCGGATGGCGCGGGAAGCGATGCTCGATCACGTCCCCGTGCTGCCGGAGCAGGTTTTTCGCATGGAGGGCGAGCGCGATCCGCAAAGTGCGGCGATGAGTTACGACGCGACCCTGGGCGACGTATTTGGCCTCACGCCGGGGCGCATCCCGCATTTCGATTTGATCCTGCTCGGCATGGGCCCGGATGGTCATACCGCCTCCTTGTTCCCTCAGACCGACGCGTTGCAGGTCATTGAACGGCTCGCGACAGCGAACTACGTGCCGAAATTCGATTCGTGGCGCTTGACGCTCACCTACCCCGTGCTCGACGCGGCGATGCACGTACTCTTTCTCGCTGGCGGCGCGGAAAAGGCGGACGCGGTGCAACACGTTATCGAGGGGCCGTTCGATCCCGCCGAATACCCCTCGCAGGGTGTCCGCACGCCGGAAGGCACGGTGACGTTCCTGCTCGACGCTGCGGCAGCGAGCAAACTAACGGCTCCATTGTAGCGTTCGCGCGGAGGCGCGGAATATCGGTTGTGGCGGGCTTCAGCCTGCCGGATGCGTCTCCAAGTCGGTCGTGCGGGCGGTAGCGTAGGCTTTCCAGCCTGCGTCCCCTCCTCGGTAGCGCGGGCTTTCCAGCCTGCGCCCCCTTCTCACCGT
>JALYXG010000156.1 GCA_030947205.1 Chloroflexota bacterium | reverse complement strand
CTGAGCGCCATGAGCGCCACGAGCCACACCAATCGCATCCGCCGCACCATGTTCATCCTCCCACACCATCCTTTTTTCCTACCGGGGTGACCCGCGCCGCCCCGCATCCGATACTAGAACGAGCGACGGGCTTGTCAGGTTCCCTCGCATCTTTGAGGGCTTGCAATCTTCCCGCTATCTCAATGAACACAATATACCATGAGGAAACAAGGGCATCGCGGGGAGTATGCCAAAGAAAAGCCGGGGCGCTGCACGCGCTCCGGCCGATCTGAGTGTCGCGGCTCAGACGAAGGTGAAGGAGTAGACCATCGCGTCTACCTGGTCCACGTAGTCCTGGTGATCCACCAGTTTCGTGAAGAACGAGAGGACATACGCATCCGAGCCTTTCGCGAGGAAGACTTGCTGCGCGCGCAGCGTCGTGCCATCCTTCGTGAAGAGATAGTCGAGTCGCGGCGACTGGGTATCGCCGGAGTTGACGTAATCCCGGCGGAGTTCCTTGTAATCCGGCAGGCTCGTCAGTTGGTTGACGCTCGCCACCGCGTAATCAACGCTCGACGTGCCGCTCGGAATCTGCTCGTAGGTGATGTTGAAGACGGCGGCGCAATCGTCAATGCACCACTGGCCGATTAGCCCGGCGGGGGTGTCAACCTTGTTCCAGCCATCCAGAATGCCGACCGCGACCTTGTCGTTGGAAAATACTGATGCCGATGCCGCCCCGACGGGCGCGGCGGTTGTCGCGATCAGACCGAGAACGATAAGCCCTAGAATCCACATCAACCGAATGCGTCGCACCATACTCATCCTCCCACACCATCTCTTTCCTACCCGTTAGAAGCGGCCCGTGCCGCCCCGCACCCGATACTAAAACGAGTGACCGGCTTGTCAGGTTCCCGCGCACCCTTTCTCTGGCATGCATGTTCCCTGCTATCTCTACGGAACAAGTATACCATGAGGAAACACGGGCATTGCATGTGATATGCCCAAAGAAAAGCCAGGGCGCACGCAACGCCCCGGCCAATCTCTGTATGTCGCGGCCTAGGTGAACTGCCACGAATCGAAGACGTCTTTCGCGCTGGCGACGAACGCGTCTTCGTTGGCGGGCGTCGTCACGAAGATCAGATCGTACTCCTTACCCTGATAGAGCGTGACGAAGATCGCCGTCTCCACCTGTAGGCCGCTTTTGTTGTTCGACACGTACTCGATCAGCGTCGCCGGATTGCCCCCGAGGATCGTGTTCTGCCCGTTGTTCGGCCCGACCTGGTAGCCGTTGGACGCCGTGGCATCTGTCGTAATGGCAGTGACCGCATCATCGAGCGAGTTGAGGCTCGAGGCATCCTTCGTCACGACGCTGAAAACGCCGCCGGAGGCCGGGTCCTGGAAAATGATCTGCGCCGCGTCGTTGCTCGCGACCGTGTAGGAATCTGGCACCGAAAAAGCGCAGCTCTTGTCCACGCAGGTGTAATTCTGATCCGCCGCGACGGACCCCGCCGTCCCGATGAGCAGACCGAGGAGGACCAATGCCACAAACCCCACTACCCGAACCCGTCGTACCGTGTGCATGTCCCGTACCATCCCCTTCTGTACCCCGAAGCGGCCCACGCCGCCCCATTCGCTATCACAACGATTGAACGTGCAAAGGAGTGCCGTTGTGACGATTTTGCCGATAATTGCTCGGTCGCCGTGCATCTCATTGGCGGCAGGGCAGGGATTGAACGCAGAGGACGCAAAGGACGCAGAGATAAGGGGTTGAAAGGAATTTTTCTTTCGCTCCTCTGTGTCCTCTGCGCGCTCTGCGTCCTCTGCGTTCAATCCCCGTCTTCCCGGCATCTTGGCGGTTCAGAAATCCGCGTTTAGCCGAGGCGGAGCGGACGGTGGCCCTGACCCGGATCGTTGCCCTGCCCACCGTTTGGGTTGAGGATGATCGGCACGCCGAGCGGGATGGCGGCGTTGAACGACTCGATTGAGAGGCGCGCCGCGATCTGCCGCGATACATCGCGGAAGGCCTGCGACAAGGGCGAGGCGGCATTCTTGATGACGAGCGGCACGCCCGCGTCGCCCGATTCCGACATCTCCGGGTCGAGCGGGATTTCGCCAAGGAGCGGCACGCCGTAGCGCGTCGCGGCCCGCTGCCCGCCGCCCTTGCCGAAGATGTAGACCTTCTCGCCCGTCGCGGGGTTCGGGTAGTACGACATGTTCTCGATGATGCCGAGGATCGGCACGTCGAGCTGCTTGAACATATTGATGCCCTTTTGCGCGTCCGACAACGCGACCTGCGCGGGCTGCGTGACGATCACCGAGCCGGAAAGCGGCAGCGCCTGCGTCAGCGTCAGTTGCGCGTCGCCCGTGCCCGGTGGCAGGTCAATGACGAGGTAATCCAATTCACCCCACGCCACCTGCCGGAGGAACTGCGTCAGCAGCCCGGCGACCATCGGGCCACGCCAGATGATCGGCTTGTCGTCCGTGCGGTTGATGAAGCCGACGGACATCAGCGTCATGTTATGCGCGTGGATTGGATTGAGGCGGTTGTCCGCCGTCGGCACGGGCGCTTCGTTCGTGCCGAGCATGATCGGGATGCTCGGCCCGTAGATGTCGGCGTCCAGCAGGCCAACCCGCGCCCCCTCGAGCATCAGCGAGGCGGCGATGTTGACGGCGACCGTGCTCTTGCCGACGCCACCCTTGCCGGAGGCGACGGCGATCGTGTTGCGAATGCCGGGAATCGGCTCCTTGCCCGGCTTACCGCCGAACATCGAGCGCACCTGCGCCGTCATCTGCAACTCGACATGCGCGATACCCGGCACCTGCATCAAGGCGGCGCGGACATCCGCCTCGATCTTGCCCCTGAGCGGGCAGGCGGGCGTCGTCAACTCGACGGTCACGCCGACGGTGCCCCCCTCGATCACGACATCCTTAATCATATTGAGCGTGACGAGGTCCTTGTGCAGTTCGGGGTCGTCCACTGTCCGCAGCGCCGCCATCACGGCATCCCGGCTCACCGATTGTGTACTGGTCATTGCAATGATCCTCCCGCAATCCCGCTGTGCGATGTACTCGCTGTATGGGACATTCCCTTTTGGTATCTGGCGTCTTGCCGCGCGCGAAACGTGCGCACGGCGCGATCACCATAGAGTGTACTCCAATTGCCGCTGCATCGGCTCTGCTGCGGCTGAAGGTTCAGCGCGATGGTGCATCTCTATCCACTGGTAGGGGCGCACAGCCGTGCGCCCTCTCCCAAATCACCTACCCCTTGCCAGAAAGGCGAGCCGCCTTGGGAGGGCGCACGGCTGAGCGCCCCTACGATCAAGGGATGACTCATCGAGCGATCGCGACACGACTACCTGAACGAGTATGAGTATCCCTTTCCTGCCGCTGTTGCCATGCAAATGTATGCAAGGCGAACCCACTCAGTCCTCAGTCCTCAGTTCTTTCTGTTACCGCAGGCAACTCGATCGTGAAGGTCGTGCCGACGCCGAGTTCGCTGACGAAATCAATCGTGCCACCCTGCAACTCGACGAGGCGTCTGGTCAGAGCGAGGCCGAGGCCGGTGCCGTTGTAGCGGCGCGACAGCGAGCCATCTATCTGCCGGAATGCCTCGAAGACCTTAAGCGCGTCCTCCGCGCCGATGCCGATGCCGGTATCTGTGATGCGGATACGCACGGCGTCCGCATTGCCGTCCGCCTCAACCGTGATGCGGCCACCTTCGGGTGTGAACTTGTTGGCGTTCGAAAGGACATTGAGGACGATCTGCCGGAAGCGTGACCGATCCGCATAAATCGGCGGCGTTCCGGGCGCGACGGCGACGGAAAGCGTCTGCCGATTGGCGAGGACGAGCGGGGCCATCACCCGCTCCGCCTCGCGGAGTTCGTCCGCGACCACAAAGGCGGCGAGGCGCATCTCCATCTTGCCGGACTCGATCTTCGCGACATCCAGCACATCGTTGATCAGCGAAAGTAGATGCCGCGCACTGGAATGGATGTCCGCTAGGCACTCGCGGCGCTCGTCTTCATTGATGACAATGTCGTCCGCCAGCAACTCAGAGAAACCGATGATTGCATTGAGCGGCGTGCGCAATTCGTGACTCATCGTCGCGAGGAACTCACTCTTGTGCTGGTTCGCCGTTTCGAGGTCGGTATTCAAGCGGCGCAACTCCGCCACCTGGGCCTGAATCTGCTCGTAGAGTCGCGCATTCGCGACCGCGATCGCCGTCTGCGCCGCGTATCGTTCGAGGCGTGCGGCATCCTCCTCGGTGAAAATGTTTGTCGCGCTATGCACCAGATAGAGCGTCCCGATCACCGTACCAGCGACGATCAGCGGCGCGCCGAGGAGGTTACGCATGCGCGGCGCGATCTGTGCCGGGGCGTTGTGCCACGCTGCCCGCCACGCGGGATCGGCCCAGACATCGCCGATCCGTACCGTCCGGCGAGACTGGACAATCATGCCATTGATGCTCTTGCTGACCGGCATCCGCTCGCCGGTACGCGGCGCGTCGAAGCCGAAATCGCCGACGATGCGCAACGTCTCGCCGTCCGGTTCAAGGAGGGTCACGTAGCCGGATTCGGCGGGGATGATCTGGTGGATCTCGCTCAACACACGGGGCAGGACGACCGCTGGATCGAGCGACGTGCTGACTGCCATGCCGATCTCGTGCATTGTCGCCAGTTCATCGTTGAGCCGCTGCAACTGGCCGATGTGCTGCTGGCTTTGCGTGTACAGATGGGCATTCGCGATGGCGACGCCCATCACTGGCGTGAACCTGAGCAGCCGTTCGAGATCCGTCGGCCCGTAGCCGTCCTTCCGATCCCGCGCGAGGTACAGCACGCCGACCGTCTCTTCCATCACCCGGAGCGGCACGGCAATCACTGCCTGCGCTTCGACCTCCCGCTTCCCGACGTTTGGGTACGCGACCGCAAGCCATTCATGCGCGGCGGCGAGATCGGGGAGCAGGGCAGGCTCATGCTGCCGAAAAACGCGACCGATGATGCTCTTGTCGCTGGGAATTTCCGTGCCGAGTTCATGGATATTACGCCGCCCGTTCAGGCTCACGACTTTCAGGTGCGCCCCATCATCCGTGGGTAGCGCGACAAATGCCGCGTCGTACGGGACAACGCGCACGATCTCATCGAGGATGCGCCTCAGGACATCCGCCAGCGTGAGCGAGCCGGCAAGCGCGATTGTCACCTCGTTCAGCGTTGCCAGTTCGGTCGCACGGGCGGAAACCTCGCGATACAACGAGGCATTCTCGATTGCGGCGGCGGCCTGCGTCGCCACAACGCGCACCCGTTCGAGGTCGCCATCGGTGTAGGCGTCCGCGACGTAGCGCGCCAGATAGATCGTGCCAATCGCCCGCCCGCGCGCGACGAGCGGCACGCAAAGCACTGCCCGCAGTTGGCGATCGTGCGTCGGTGGGAAATACGTCCGCGTCATGTTGCGCGCGTCGCGGATGTCCGCGACGCAGATCGGCTCGCAATGCTCGAACACCCAGCCGTTCAGGCTGTCCCGCTTCGGGACGCGTTCACCGACTTGCGGGCCGCCGCGCGCGGAAGTCGGGCGTGACGCAACCACACACAACGCCTCCGCCGAATCGTCCAGCATCAAGAACGCCCGGTCGTGCGGGATGAGCGCGGCAATCGCGGCGAGGACGCGGTTGACGACCTCATCGAAATCGAGCGACGCCGCGACCGTCCCGCCCATCTCGGCAAAGGTAGCGAGTTCGGTCATCCGCTGCTGCATCTCATCGTGCAATTGCGCATCGCGGATGGCGACGGCGAGCTGATTGCCGACCGTCTCGGCGAGCGCGATCTCATCGGCGGTGAACGCGCGAGGTACGATCGTCGCATCGAGTACGATGGCGCCGAAGAGACGGTCCTCCACGAGAATTGGCACGAACAGTGCGGATTTCACGCCGTTCGCGACGAGCAGCGCCCGCTCCTCCTCAGACACCTGCGCGTCGGTCTCCACGTCCGCGATGGCGAGCGGGGTTTTTCGCTCGCGCAACCAGCGGAGCGTGCCGCCCGAAGCGAGCGGGATGCGCGGGTCGCGCCGGGCCACATCCGGCGAATGAACCGCGATGAGCCGGAGCGCGTCGTTCCGGTCATCCACGCGCCCAACCGCGCCCTGATCGAGGTGCAGCAGTTCGATCAGGACATCGAGCGCGTACTGGAAGATCGTCGGTAGGTCCTTCGTCGCATTGACCCGCAGGGCGAGCGCATTGATCGCGGTGAGAGCGGCGTTCGTTTCTTCGAGGCGCTGCCGCGCGATGACGTGCGCGGTCGTTTCGACCAACGTCAGCATCACGGCGTAGCAATGTCCGGCATCGTCGTGCAGCGGCGTCAGATCGTCGTTCCAGTAGGTGCGACCGCGTGCGAAGCCATCGTACGCGTAATCCTCGAGGTGGAGCGTCGTGCCGGAAACGACCACGGACTGCACGGCAGCGCGCAACCGCGCCGGGGGAATGCCAACCAAAACGTCCAGGGCGGTGTAGCCGGTGAGATCGCGGCCCACCCATTCGGGGTCGAGCATCCGCTTGACCTGTTCGTTGGCAAGCAGAATCCGCAACGTCTCGGACTCGATCACGAGGATGCCGACGGGCGCTGTTTTCAGGATCGTTGCGAGCAGTTCGTCCCGGACATCCGTTTGAACGCTCATCTCCCCACCATCCACAATGCGGTTGAACTCAGACTCGCAGGCGCGATGAGGTAGTAGAGTCCAACAATTGATTTGCTACCACAAGTACATCACTCGCTTGAACGTGGTCGAGGCAGTTTCGTGACGGGCACCCCTGCGGCCTCCCCAGTGTATACCCCGTATAAAAGCAAGGCGAGCAGGCAATCGCGCTGCGGAGGACAACGACCCGCGCGCCGGATGGTACATCGAGCGCCCCCGGATTGCATTCGATGGCCCCATACGGCGCCCACGCGCGATGATTCGAGGGGCCGAAGATGACGACGGATGACGCGCCGACCGCCGCCGCCAGATGGGCCATCCCATTGTCGCTGCCGATAAAAAGTGCGGCGTCGGCATAGATCGCCGCCGAGACGGCGATGTCGGATGTGCCGGTGAGATCGAGCGCGGGTGTCGGGCCGAGGTGCCGCAGCAGTTCGTCCGCCGCGTCGCGGGCATGGGCATCGCGCCCACCGGTGATGACGAGCCGGTAACCGTCCGCCGCAAGCGATTGGCCGACCGCCGCCATGCGTGCGGGCGACCATTGCCGCGCCGTACTGAACCCGCCAATGCCGGGATGCAGCGCGATATATGGCGTGCCCGCACCGATCAACGCGCGGGCCGTCGCGGCGGCAGGTGCGGAGACCGCGACGGTAGGGCGCGAATCGCGCGCCGTCGCGCCGACGAGGCTGGCGACATCGAGCCAGTATGCCCACTCCGGCTTCGCACCGAAGCCATGATCGCGCGCCGTGTGCGTGAGGAAACCGCCCCAACCGTTATCCAGCCCCGCGCGGATCGGCGCGCCGGTGGCGAGGGCGAGCGCGCGATACTTCATCGCGCCCCAGGTGGTCGTCAGGTGATGAAAGAAAAGGACGGCGTCGTAGTCGCGCGCGCGGAGCATTTGCCCGAACCGCGCAAGGTCTCGCAACGCTTGTGGGTTGGCGACGCCGTGCGGCGCATCGTACGCTTCTTTCACCAGTATCAATACGTCAGTGACGGACGGCTCGCGTTCGAGGACGACCCGCGCACCGGGGGCGACGAGTGCGTCAATTCGCGCGTCGGGCAGCAGATCACGGAGCGCGCGGAGTGCGGGCAGCGTGCCGATGGCATCGCCGATGTCGGCTAACTTGACGACGAGAACGCGGCGGATCGGCTCAATCTCGATCTCGATCATCGCGCCGCCCTTTCAAGCACAGCGAGCGTTTCCCGCGCGCACCGCTCCCACGAAAATCGCGCCGCCTGCTCCGGCCCGGCGATAGCAAGGCGGGTGCGCAGGGCATCATCCGTGAGCAGCCGCACAAGCGCCGCGCCAATTGCTGCCTCGTCCT
>JALYXG010000100.1 GCA_030947205.1 Chloroflexota bacterium | reverse complement strand
AAAGCAGCGACGCATTACTTTTCGATGGTACGACTTGACGCGTTGGTTTGTTGCACGAAAGGAACACTCCATGTCTGCGACCGGCACGGGAAAAGCAACGAAGCCTGCGGGGCTGGAAGGCGTCGTCGCCTGCGACTCCGCGATCTGCGCGGTGGACGGTCAGCGCGGCGTCCTCAGTTACTTCGGCTACGACATCCACGATCTCGCGGACCACTCGACCTTCGAGGAAACGATCGCACTCCTTTGGTTCGGCACGCTACCGACCCGCACACAGTTGGATGCGTTGACCGCACAACTCGTCGCCGCCCGCCCGCTGCCCGAACCGGTGATGGCCTTCCTGCGCGGCTGCCCACAGGACGCCCACCCGATGACCGTCCTACGCACGGCGGTATCCGCGCTCGGTATGTACGATTCCGAGGCGGACGCGAAGGATACGGAGTCCAATCACCGCAAGGCGATCCGGCTCACTGCCCAGATCCCGACGATTATCGCCTCCTATCACCGCATCCGCACCGGCAAAGAGCCCGTCGCGCCGACACGGGAGGCGTCCACCGCCCGCAACTTTCTCACGATGCTGCACGACGAGGCGCCGACCGAGACCGCCGTCAAGGGCCTCGATATCGCCTTCATCCTCCACGCGGATCACGAACTCAACGCCTCCACCTTCACCGCCCGTACCGTCGCCGCCACCCTCGCCGACTTCTACGGCGCGACGACCTCGGCCATCGCCTCCCTTGCCGGTCCGCTGCACGGCGGTGCGAACGAGGAGGTGGTAAAGATGCTCGACAAGGTCGGCTCGCCCGATCACGCGGTGGCGTTCATCCACGAGCAACTGGCCGCGCACACCAAAATCTCCGGCTTCGGTCATCGCGTCTACAAGGCGGAGGACCCACGCGCGACGCATCTGCGCGAGATGGCGCGGCAAGTCTGCGAGGAGTCCGGTCATGAGGAGCAGTTCCAGACGCTGCGGCTGATGGAAGACACGATGCTGAAGGAGAAGAATATCCACTCGAATGTGGACTACTACTCCGGCACCTTCTACCGCGCCCTCGGCATCCCGGACGACCTCTTCACCCCCGTCTTCGCGATCTCGCGCATGTCCGGCTGGGCGGCGCACATCCTGGAGCAGTACGGAAACAACCGGCTCATCCGCCCGCGCGCGGAATATACCGGCGCCTACGACCGCCACTACCTACCGATTGACGAGCGGTAATCCGAGCAATGAGCGGGGACATAGCGCTTCTCTCGTTGCTCATTGCCTGAGGAAGGTGACACGATGCGCTCGCGGCGTCCCTTGTGGCGTGCTTTTGACTTCGTGCTGATCGTCGTCGTGCTCGCGCTCGCGGCGTTTGTCGCCTTCGCTGTCGTTACGGCTATTCGGGCGTAGTTTCCCGTAGTGTAGGCTTCAGCCTGCGTCTCGGCACTGGGACGTAGGCTGATGAACCGTAAAAACTTGATTGGGTACTGGGTTCACAGGCTGGAAAGCCTGTGCTACCGGTAGCCGGGCGCCCTCTGGGCAGATTTCCAGCCTGCTGCCCCACGATTACCCGGTTACGTTGTAAAGGTTCATCAGCCTGCGTTACCGCTCGTTACGCGTTACTTCGACGGGTTTGCCGCCTTCGCGCGCGGAAGCGTAGATCGCCTGCGTCAGTTGGGCGACAGCGAGGCCGCGTGCGGCATCGGACGCGCCGAGGTCGTTTGCCGCGATCGCGGCGACGAATTCCGCCTGCGGGGTGGTGGACTCGGGCCGCTCGCCTTCGGGCGGGACGAGATTCGTGCGCGGCGTGCCGATCCAGCCGACGTAATTGTCCGCACCGATGTGGCGGATGTTGTCGCGATCCCAGATTTCGATCGTCCCCTTGGTGCCAACGATCGTGATATTCCAGAGGGTCGGCCCACGCCCGACGGCGGCCAGCGTCGCCACGCGCCCGCCATTGAAGCGGATCACCGCACCGTTGATGATGTCTATTCGCTCTCCGTCGTTATCGCTCATGGCGGCGACAGTATCGGGCCGCATGTTCGTCAGATAGAGCATAAGGTCCACGAAATGGCTGCCGGTGTCCACGAGCATGCCGCCCTCGCTGAGCGTCGAGGAGAGCCGCCAGCCACCGAACGCACCCCACTGCTGTGTGATCTGACCGGAATAAAAGAGGATATCTCCCAGATTCCCGTCCGCGATCTGCTGGTGGGTATAGCGGTACGGCCAGAGGCGCGGGTTCTGGTACGAGATCATCAGGATGCACGCGTGCGCCTTGGCGAGCGCGATCAACTCGCGCGCCTGCGCGGGCTGCGTGACGAACGGCTTTTCGCTCAAAACGTGCTTGCCCGCCTCCAGCGACTCCTTGATATGCTGATAATGGAGGCCGTGCGGCGTCATGATGATGACGCCGTCGAGGTTAGTCTTCAGCATCTCGCGGTAGTCGTGGTACGCCTCGGCGTCTTTCAGTTCGGGGAATTCCGCGGTGAGCGCGGCGATATTCTCCTCGCTCACGTCCGCCAGCCCCGCGACGATGACCGTCGGAATCGCCCGCAACGCCCGCATATGCTGATGGCTGATCCGCCCGCAGCCGATCAAGCCGAGCCGGACGGGGGAAGGACTAAGGACTAAGGACTGAGGACTAAGGGGCTTTGGCCCAGTGATCATCGCTGGTTCCCCACGTTGATATTTGCCCGTGTCCGCTCGTCTTGCATTGTCTCTCCCCTTCCTCAGCTCTTAGTCCTTAGTCCTCAGTCCTTAGTCCTACCCACCGGACTGCGTTGTGGATGACGTGCTGCACGTCGGGGCGATAGAAGGTCGGATTCTCCTCGTGGCCGGGGCGGTAATAGAAGACGCGGCCTTTGCCGATCTGGTAGGCGAGGCCGGAGCGGATCTGCTTGCCGTTCGGGAAGGTGGAGTGGAAGACGACGGCGTCCGGTGTGCCAATCTCGAACGGCTCGTCGTACATCTCCTCGTCTTCGAGCACGATCGTCGAGACGCCTTGCGCGACAGGATGCTCCGGCATGACGACTTCAATCGTCTCCGGCCCCGCGTCGTGCTTCCAGCCGCCGATGAATCCCGTCGCACCGATCAACTGCGTAAAAGGCTTGGACATGTGCGATGAGTGGAGTGGCACGAAGCCCATCCCGCGCTCCCGGACATGCGTCATCACCCGCTCGACATTGACATCCTGCACATTGCGATGGAGCAGATGCCCCCACCAGACGAGCACGTCCGTATTCGCCAGCGACGCCTCGCTCAACCCCTGCTCATCGTCCGTGAAAGTCGCGGTACGCACCGCCAGATTTGGGTCGGATTTCAGCGCGGTCGCCACGGCATCGTTGATGTCGTGCGGGTACGCGAATTTGGGTGCGGTGCCCTCGGACCAGACCAGAACGCGGAGTTTGCTGTTCGCTGCCATGATTGCCTACCCCCTGATTGGGCGCACGGCTGTGCGCCCCTACATTTCGCATCGCCCCTCGTCCTCCCTTCCTTT
>JALYXG010000453.1 GCA_030947205.1 Chloroflexota bacterium | reverse complement strand
CGGGCCGAACCACGAAGGAGAGCACCATGGCGCAACGCAATGCCACGACGATGCCGGTCGGGCAGGATACCGGCAGCGCTGAGATCGTTTGGCGTCCGAGCGACGCGCACCTCGAGCGCAGCCGGTTACGCCGCTTCATGGCGCGCGAGGGGATCGCGACTTTCGCGGAATTGCTAACGCGCGCGGCAGACGACGTATCGTGGTTCTGGGACGCGACCGTGAAAGACCTCGATCTCCAGTTCTACCGCCCGTATGATGCGGTCGTGGACACGTCACGCGGTATCCCGTGGGCGACGTGGTTTCCCGGCGGGCAGTACAACTACGTCCACAACGCGCTCGACAAGCACGCGACCGGCGCGCATGCGACGAAGACGGCAGTGATCTGGGAAGGCGACGACGGCGCAACGCGCCAACTGACGTATCGCGAGATGTGGGAGCAGACGAATCAACTGGCGGGCGCGCTCGCGGCGCTCGGTGTCGGCAAGGGCGACCGCGTCGGCATCTTCATGCCGATGCTGGCCGAGACGGCGATTGCGACCTTCGCTGTTTCCAAACTTGGTGCCATCTATATCCCGATCTTCTCCGGCTACGGCGCGGAATCGGTCGCGACGCGACTCAGAGACGCGGGCGCGAAGGCGCTGATCACGGCGGACGGTTTTTATCGTCGGGGCAAGGTCGTGCCGCTCAAGGAGACGGCGGACGCGGCAATTGGCGGCGTGGAATCGCTCGAATCAGTGATCGTCTTCCGGCGCACGGGTGAAGACGTACCGTTCACGCCGGGCCGCGATCACTGGTGGCACGAGATCGTCCCGAATCAGCCTAGCGAGCGGGAAACGGAGCGTACAAACGCCGAGGACCCGTACATGATTATCTATACGTCCGGCACGACGGGCAAGCCGAAGGGGGCGCTGCACACCCACGACGGCTTCCCGATCAAGGCGACACAGGATCTCGCGCACTGCTTCGATGTGCAGGAGGACGACACGCTCCTTTGGTTCACGGACCTCGGCTGGATGATGGGGCCGTGGGCGATCACCGGCACCTTAACGCTCGGCGCGACGCTCGTCCTGTTCGAGGGCACGCCCGACTGGCCGAAACCCGACCGCCTCTGGTCGCTGATCGAGAAGTACCGGATCACCGTCTGCGGCGTCGCGCCCACCGTTGTCCGCGCGCTGATGGCGAAGGGGGACGAGTGGCCGCGCAAGCACGATCTCTCGTCGCTCCGCGCGCTCGGTTCAAGCGGCGAGGCGTGGAATCCGGGGCCGTGGCGGTGGTTTTTCGACGAGATCGGCGGCGGTCGTTGCCCGATTATCAACTACTCCGGCGGAACGGAGATTTCCGGCGGCATCGTCAGCAGTTTCACGATCCTGCCGCTGAAGCCGACCTGTTTTTCCGCGCCCGTGCCGGGGATGGCGGTGGATGTGGTGGACGATGGCGGCAACCCGGTGCGCGGCGCGGTCGGCGAACTCGTCATTCGTAATGCGTGGCCAGGCATGACACGCGGTTTCTGGCAAGACAACGCGCGCTACGAGGAGGCGTACTGGTCGCGCATCCCCGGCCTCTGGGTACATGGCGATTTCGCGCGGATTGACGAAGATGGTTTCTGGTACATCCTCGGCCGCTCGGACGACACGATCAAGGTCGCCGGCAAGCGCGTCGGCCCGGCGGAGATCGAGTCGGCGGCGGTTGCGCACCCGGCAGTGCTGGAGGCGGCGGCGATCAGCGTCCCGCACGACATCAAGGGCGAGACGATTGTCGCCTTTGTCGTCCTCCGACCGGGGCACGAGCCAGACGAACGGCTGCGCGGGGCAATCGAAGCGATCATCACCGACCAACTGGGCAAGTCGCTAAAGCCGGAGGCGGTCAAGTTCGTCAACGATCTGCCAAAGACGCGCAACGCGAAGGTGATGCGCCGCGTCATCCGAGCGCGCTACCTCAACCTCCCGCTCGGCGACATCACCGCCCTCGAAAACCCCGCCGCCGTAGACGGCATCGGCGAGGCGCGGTGAATGGGGGATGATGCACCCCTCCCCTGAAGGCGTTATAATCGTTACGGTACTCGCCATCTGCGGGCACGATCAGGCAGACCAATACGAGGAAGGCGCCGCGCGCGATGAAGCAACTGTTTATCCTACTCTGGGTGCTCTGGGCGCAGATGCTCTGGGTCTTCGGCATCCCATCCTACTATTTCCTCCGCCTCGGCGACTGGCGGGCGGGCGTGTCAATCCCGCTCTTTCTCTTTACGCTCTATGCCGGGTGGCGGCTCTTTCTCCGCTCTCGCCAGGAGTGGCGGCAAAGTGCATCGCAACGGTAGCGTAGGCTGAGGAACCTTACCAACTTGATCCGGTTGTCGGGTGGGGCAGGTTCTCAACCTGCCAGGTTCACAGGTTGAAAACCTGTGCCACCAAGCCATTACCTAGTTAGGTTGGTAAGCTTCATCAGCCTCCGCTACCGATTTGTTTGCCGCTGCCGCAGCACTTCGTAGAGCAGCACACCCGCCGCGACCGCAAGGTTGAGCGAACTGGCGCTGCCATGCATCGGAATCCGCACCGACAGATCCCCCCGCGCCACGATGTCCGGCGGCAACCCCCGCCCCTCGTTCCCGAAGAGCATCAAGAGCGGCGATGGGTAGACGGCTTGCCAGTGCTCGTACGTCGCTCGCGCGGAGGTGGTGACGACGCTGACGCCATGCGCGCTGCTCCAGGAGAATACCTCCTCGATCCCACTCACTCGCACGACTGGAATGCGAAACAATGTGCCGACGCTCGCCCGCACCGCACTCGGATGGTAGGGGTCTGTCCCATCCCCGATCAAGAGGATGCCGTCTCCGCCGACTGCGTCCACGGTACGGAGGATCGTGCCGAGATTGCCGGGATTGCCGATCTCGTGGAGCGCGACAAAGAGTGATTCAGGGGTAACAATCAGCGATGCGAGGTCGTGGGAGATGATGCGAACGATTGCGGCCAAGCCGGAAGGATTCTCTCGCATCGCGATCCGCTCAAACAGGGATGCGGACACCTCCGCCACCTGGGCACCCATCGCCCGCTGCCCCGCGACCATCGCGCACGCGGCGGCGCTCGTCAGCAAATCGGGCGCGACGACGAGCGTTTCGATCTTCGCCCCACCATCCACCGCTTGCCAGACGGCCTGAATCCCCTCGACAAAAAACGCGCCCGCCTCCTCGCGCCCCTTGCGCTGCTCTAGCGCGCGGATGCGTCTAATGAGCGGATTCGCGGCGCTTTCGATACGGTTCACGACCCAACCCCCCGGCCCCCTTCCCGCGAGGAAGGGGGTGCCTCATCGCGAGGCCGTGGTCTTGTGCGGAACGCCTCGGTCTCCCGGAGGTCCGCTCCCCCTTCCCACGCCGGTGTCACGGAAGGGGGCCGGAGAGTTAGGTCCCTTCGCCACCACGCTAGCGTGTCATCGAGCGACTGCTCCAGCGAAATCTCCGACTGCCAGCCCGTCGCTTGCCGAAGGAGCGTTGTATTCGCCACCATCACCGGGGCATCGGACGGCCGCATCCGGGTCGGATCGCGCTCGATAGTGATCGCGATATGGGCGAGACGACAGAGCATATCCAGCACGTCGCCGACCGTCACCGCCATCCCTCGCCCGATATTGTAGGTGCCTCCACGCTCGCCGCGCGCCAGCAGCAGGCCGTACGCGCGCACGACATCGCGGACATCGGTGAAATCCCGCGCGGCATCGAGGTTGCCGACCGCGATCGCTCGCCGCTCGCCCCGTTCCACTTC
>JALYXG010000026.1 GCA_030947205.1 Chloroflexota bacterium | reverse complement strand
GAGGAGCGCGAGGAGACCTAACCCCCCGGCCCCCTTCCGTAACCCCAGCGTGGGAAGGGGGTGCGAACCTCTTTTAGATCGAGGCGTTTGGGATACACCTCGGTATCGCGAAGAGTCACCCCCTCCTCGCGGGAGGGGGCCGGGGGGTAGGTATCTCATGCGACGAGCGTAGCACAACCGGGCCGATTGCGGTACGATGCCGGGTAGGGAAAGGGAGATGGGACGAGGATTGCGTCGCCCTCGCAGCGAGCGGAGAGGAACACAGCCCGTATGGCAACCACGACATTGCGACCGGAAATGACGAGCGCGGGAGATGCCCCACCGCCATTGGAATCGGTCCTCTTTACGCTCGGCTCACCGGGACGCCGCGCCGTCTATTTCCCCGCGCTCGATGTGCCCGAAGCGCCGCTGCCGACCGAGTATCTGCGCGAGAGCGACCCACACGACACACTCGCCTGGCCGGAACTCTCCGAGCTCGAAGTCGTCCGTCACTTCGTCCATCTGTCGCAACTGAACATGGCGATTGATGTCAACTTCTACCCGCTCGGCTCGTGTACGATGAAGTACAACCCGAAGGTCAACGAGGTGGTGGCGGCAATGCCCGGCTTCGCGGCGATCCATCCGTACCAGCCGGAGGCGTCCATCCAGGGCGCGCTGCACATCATGCACGACATGCAGGAATACCTGGCGGAAATTTCCGGCTTCGATGCCGTCACGCTCTGCCCGGCGGCGGGCGCGCACGGCGAACTAACGGGCATTCTGCTCATCCGCGCCTATCACGAGAGCCGGGGTGAGGGCGCGCAACGGCGGGTCGTGCTCGTGCCGGACAGCGCGCACGGCACCAACCCCGCGACCGCCGCGATGAGCGGCTACAAGGTCGTCACGGTGAAGTCGGACGCGCGCGGCAATGTGGACGTCGAGGCATTGCGCGGCCTCGTCGGGCCGGACACCGCCGCTTTGATGATTACGAACCCGAACACGCTCGGCCTGTTCGATGAGCACGCAAAAGAGATCGTTGAGATCGTCCACGGCGTCGGCGGGCTTGTCTACAACGATGGCGCGAACTTTAACGCGATCCTCGGCATTGTCCGACCGGGCGACATCGGTTTCGACGTGATGCACTACAACCTGCACAAAACCTTCTCGTCGCCGCATGGTGGTGGCGGGCCGGGCGCGGGGCCGGTCGGCGTCAAGAATGAATTGATCCCCTTCCTGCCCGCGCCGTATATCGTCAAGGAAGGTGAGACGTATCGCCTGACGACGCCGGAGCGTTCGATCGGCAAATTGCACGGCTTCCACGGCAACTGGGGCGTCATCCTCCGCGCGTATACCTACATCCGCTCCAACGGCGGCGCGGGGCTACGGACGATCTCTGAGACGGCGATCCTCAACGCGAACTATCTCCTGTCGCAGTTGCGCGCCAACTATCATCTCGCCTACGACCGTTCGTGCATGCACGAGTTCGTGTTGACCGACCAAAAGCAGCGTCCCGCCGTACGCACGCTGGATATCGCCAAGCGGATCATTGACTACGGCTTCCACCCGATGACGGTCTATTTCCCCTTGATCGTCGAGGGCGCGATGCTTGTCGAACCGACGGAGACGGAGACGAAGCAGACGCTCGACGCCTTCGCCGCCGCGATGAACGCCATCGCCCGCGAGGCTGCCGAAACCCCGGAACTCGTTACGTCCGCGCCGCACAATGCGCCGATCACCCGCCTTGATGAAGCGACCGCCGCCCGCAAGCCGAACCTGCGCTGGCTCCCCGCCGCAACCGCGCCGGAGCACGGTTCGCCCATCGCGGCGCGTTAACATTGGTGGCGGCGGGCTTATGAACATTAACAACTTAACTCGGTAATGGTTTGGTGGCACAGGTTTGCAACCTGTGAACCTGGCATGCCGCCCGGAGGGCACTCGGAAACCTGCCCCACCCAACTACCGAAGTAAGTTGTTGCGGTTCATTAGCCTGCCACAGATAATGAGGTTCGGCAGGCTAAAGCCCGCTGCCACCGAATCTGGGACGTCAATGAGCGTGGGAATATCTGTCACGCCGCTCGTGTTTGATATTGTGTATCGCGAATGAGCCGCGAACCCTCTCTCGGACGCCGAAAGGTCGGCGTTGACAGGCATAGCGCGATGGCGTACCATGCTTCCTTGCGCCGCCGGAATCGGTGGTTTGAGTACGCAATGAAGAGGGCGGCACACGACCGCTCGAAGCAGT
>JALYXG010000022.1 GCA_030947205.1 Chloroflexota bacterium | reverse complement strand
TGAACAATAACGCGAGCGTCACCCGAATCCGTCGCATACTTCCCCCTCTTCATCGAATGCATCAGCGTCGTTCGATACACGCGTAGTGTGACAAAGGGAAGTGAACGATTGATGATGGAGTGATAATAAAAAGGTGAGTGGTGCGGGCGATACGGCGACTCAATCCGCCGGGCGCCGCGCAGGTTCCGGCGTGCGGCTCGCTGGATGATGTGCGATCACTCGTACCTGCCCCGGCGTGACATCCGCGATGGCAAGCGTTCGCCGGCGAAATCACCGTGCGAATATGCCTCTCCCATAAAACAGATGTGTTATAATCGGCGCATGGGATGGGAAATCGAGGGCACTGACCAGTTCAACAATTGGTACGACGGCCTTGATGCGGTAGAGACGAAAGCCGTCAACACCGCTGTAGATATCCTCGCCGAAGGTGGACCGAGCCTCGGACGCCCATTTGTTGACACAATCAACGGCTCGCAGATCGCGAACCTGAAAGAGTTACGACCGAAGCGTAACAATATTCGCATCCTCTTCGTCTTTGACCCGCGCCGTACGGTAATCCTACTGATCGGCGGGAGCAAGACGGACGATTGGCAAGGATGGTATGACCGGAATATCCCGGAAGCGGAACAGCTGTATGCCGACTATCTCTCGGAACTGAGAAAGGATGGAATACTATGAGTGGACATCGCCCCTGGTCCGAGATTCGGCGTCGGGGCACCCCCGAAGAAGAGGCCGAGATCGCCGCCGAGGTACGCGCCATACTGCGCGAGAATGCGCTGATGCAGCTGCGCCGCCGCCACGAGATCAGCCAGGAGGAACTCGCCGCCGCGCTCGGAATCTCTCAGGCGCGTGTGTCGAGCATCGAGCGCGCGGACGAGCCGCAACTCACCACGATCCGTCGCTATATCGAGGCGATGGGCGGCGAACTGATCGTGCAGGCAAAGATTGACGGCGAGACCTTTGACCTGCTCGCCAACGATTAGCGCGGGCAGTCGCGCAGTACGTCCGCGAGGCGGCGGACGCCTTCGGTGATCGCGGCGGGTGCCGTGTTCACGAACTATCCCGTCGTGCTGCGGTAAAAAGGTGGCATTAGGGAGGGTGCCGGTGTGCGGCGCGGTTGGGCCGGGTACAGATGAGGTGGCTCAATCCGCCGGGCGCTGCGCAGGTTCCGGCGTGCGGCTCGCTGGATGATGTGCGATCACTCGTACCTGCCCCGGCGTGACATCCGCGATGGCGACGGTCTTCCCATCGCGAAAGAACTCGACGATGTATCCCGGTGGCGCGTCGAACGCTTCCACGACCGTGCCTTGGTCACCGGGCGCCAAGCCGCACCAATCGGCAGGCGTGCGACTGCCCGCGTACGGCTCGTCCGGTAGCGCGACGATCAGTTCCACACGATCAAAGAGTTGTGACATCATCTTCCAGCCTTACACGCGTTTCAATCATCTGGATGCGCTGTGATGAGGCGTGGGAAATCTGTTCCCGTGTCCACCTGCCAAACGGTGCGAACGAGCTGTGTTCGACCGTCCGGGGTCATGAGCGATCCACTCACAGTGTACCGCATCCCGTGAGGAGTGTGCCGTATGAGAGCGACGGGATGCGCATGTCCGTGTGCGAGAAGATCGGCGCGCAGCACGTCAGGGTGATCCACACGATAGCCGTGTGCGAGAAAGAATCGCGCTTTCGGGCCACCATCTGTGTGCATGAGATCGAGCAGATAGCCAGTCAATTTCACGTCCTCGATTACGGCGCGATCATGGTTCGGAAGATACCTCGTGCCGGAATCGTTTCCTTGCGATGACATTCTACTGAACACTCAGGTTGCGAATGACGTCCGCGAGGCGGCGGACGCCTTCGGTGATCGCGGCGGGCGGCTGGGCGCAGAAGGAAAGGCGGAGGCCGCCGGACTGGCCGCCGGGGATCGCCGTGCAGCCGGTGCCGGGGACGATGCCGACGCCATGTTCGTTGCCGCTTGCGAGGACATCCGCCACATCCATGCCGGGCGGCAGGGTGAGCCAAACGAAGAAACCGCCCTCCGGCTCCGTCCACGTCGCATCGGGCGGCATGTGCTCGCCAAGGGCGTCGAGCATCGCGGTGCGGCGTTCGGCGTAGACGGCGCGGATGCGGTCGAGATGGTCGGGGAAGAAGCCCGTCCGCATCATCTCATAGACGGCCTGCTGCATTACGCGGTCGGAGTTGATGTCCGCCGCCTCCTTCATCGCGTACAGTTTGTCCCGCAGGGCGTCCGGCATCACCATCCACCCGACACGGATGCCAGGGGCGACGGTCTTGGAGAAGGTGCCGAGGTAGATCACATCGGGATCGAGGGCGCGCAGGGGTGGCACGTCCTCCCCGGCGTAGCGGAGGGCGCTGTACGGATCGTCCTCGATGATCGCGAGATCGTGCGTGCGGGCGAGGGCGACGAGCCGCTCGCGACGGGCGCGCGGCATCGTCGTGCCGGTCGGGTTCTGGAAGGTCGGCACGAGATAAAGGAACTTCGGGCGTTCATGCTGCAAGACCGCTTCGAGGGCGTCGAGGTCGAGGCCGTCCGCCCGAACAGGAATGGGCAGGTAGCGCGGCTCGCACAGATCGAAGGTCTGGAGCGCGCCGGGATAGACCGGGTCTTCGAGCGCGACGGGGTCGCCGGGGCTGATGAAGAGGCGGGCGAGGAAATCTATCCCCTGCTGCGCGCCGCTCAGGAGCATGACGTTTTTCGCGTCCACATCGGCGCAGCCGAGCGCGTGCATCCGTTCCGCGACGAGCGCGCGGAGGTCCCACGCGCCCATCGCGCTCTGGTAGCCGAACAGGTCCTGCGTGCATGCCCAGGCGCGCTCCATGCCGCGTTCCAGCCACTCGCGCGGGATGCACTCGGGGGCGGGGGCGCCACTCCGCAAGGAGATGAACCCGGCGCCCTGCTTCGGATACGACGGCCCCGACACGACCGTCAGATGCATCCGCGCCGCTTGTCGGGAGTATCGCGTCGTCCAATCGCGCATGGCTGTTCCTTCGGAAGTTCGAGGTTCGAGGTTCGGAGTTCGATGTTCGAGGTTCGAGGTTCGCAGGCGGGTCGCTCGTACCCCGAACCCCGAACCTCGAACCCCGAACTTCCCTACCTTACCCGCCGCGATACAATGGCGCAATTGCGGGAGGCCGTGGTACTTTGTGCGGGAGGGGGATGCATGAACGATACACCACCGAGCGAGACAGTGAATGAGGGCGGGGCGGGGCGGCGGCTCTTCGCGAAAATCCTCAGCGGGACGGATGCGGCGACGCTGGAGCGGGCTGTCAATGCCGCATTGGCGACGATCCCGCTCGCCGCCCGGCCTGCGGTATCAATGATCGCGCCGCTCGGCGATCGCGTGCGCCTCTACGCGCTCGTCACGTATGTCGGCGCCGAAACGGAGGCCGACGAAGCGGTGAAAGCGGCCGCCGAGCGCCGCCGCCGGATGAGCATCAACTACGAAACGCTGAAATAAGGGGGAAAGGGCCGGGGGGTTAGGCCGGATCGTGGCATTCCCCTTGCCACAGATGCTACCGTGCCCCGGCACATCTTTCACACCAGGAAACCCGCAGTTTCGTTCTCGCACATGGAAGCAAGGGACGATGGGCAGTACAAGTGCAGCAATGGCCCGCCGGTACGACGCCGCGCCGTATCCGGGCAGCACAACGAGCGATCCCTTCGCGACGAACCCGGTCCGCAAGGCAATTGGGCTGATCCTCGCCGGGTCGCCGGCGGCGATCCTCACCTTCGTTCCTCGTCTGCTAGATTGGCTGCTTCAAAGCAATCCGGTCGTCGCCGGGTTCGTCGGCGTCTTCATGGCGCTCTCAATTGCGACCTGGGCGGGGCTGGTTTTCGGGACGATCATCCTGTTCATCTGCGCGATTGAGGGGATCGTCATCGCTATCCATCGCTTCCTAACGCGCCACCTGACGCCGGTGGATCGCCTCGCGATCAGCGAGCGTGTCTGCGCGATGCTGCATCGTCGCGGCTACCACACCGCCGAGCATCTATCCGCCGTGCCCGATTCCGAACTGCGCTCGCACCCCAACTTCGACGACCGCCTGCTCCGTGAAGTCGCCCGCGCCCTCTATCTCTGGGAGCAGGAGCGGCGAATGAGCAACGAGCAATGAGCGATGAGCAATGAGGAGAGACCGAATCCCCTCATCGCTCATTGCTTTATACTGTCCGTATTGGCCGGAACGTTCGCAATTTGATGAGGGAGGGGAACAATGGGACTGACGAGTCGGGCGGTCGTTTTGGACGGAGTGAAGGGGAATTTTTCGGTCACGGAGGCGGCAGTGCCGGAGCCGGGGCCGGGGAGCGTAATCGTCAAACAGGAACTCTGCGGCGTCTGCGGCACGGATGTCCACGTTTTTCAGGGGCACATGGCGTCGGTGCCGATGCCCGTTGTGCTCGGGCACGAGATCGTCGGCACGATTGTCGCGCTCGGCGAGGGTGTGACGACGGATTCCACAGGGCGACCGGTGAAAGAAGGCGACCTGATCGGCATCAAGCCGGGCGTCTCGGACGCCAGCGATTTCTTCGGCTCGATCTCGTTCCAGCCGACGCTCTCCGCCGGGGCAGGGGCGTACGGCTTCGCGGCGAAGTCCATGAATTACCTGCCGCTGGCGGTGACGGGCGGCTTCGCGAGTTACCAGTGGCTGATCCCCGGCACGAAGTTCTACAAGATGAACGCCGACCCCGTCGCTTCCTCGATCCTCGAACCACTCAGTGTCGGCATCCACGCGGCGGGTCGCGCGACGTACCACTTCGGTGACACCGTCGTCATCCAGGGGGCGGGGCCGATCGGGCTGATGTGCCTGGTCGCCGCGAAGGAACTCGGCGCGTTCAAGACGATTG
>JALYXG010000766.1 GCA_030947205.1 Chloroflexota bacterium | reverse complement strand
TCGCGATGGGCGCGAAAGCGATCAAGATGAAGGTCGGTGCGGTGCCGATCCGCGAGGATGTCGCCCGTGTCGCGGCGGTGCGGGAGGCAATCGGGCCGGACGTGAAACTGCTCGTGGACGCGAACTGCGCCTACCGCTACTATCAGGCAATCCAGTTCGCCAAGCGGATCGAGGAGTACGACATCTACTGGTTCGAGGAACCCGTCCAACCCGATGATTACGAAGGGCATCGCAAACTGGCGGAGGCGACGAGCATCCCGATTGCGACGGGCGAGAACGAGTACACGCGCTATGGTTTCCGCGACCTGATCGCGCACAATGCGGCGGCGATCCTCAATGCGGACGCCAAGGTGCTTGGCGGCGTGACCGAGTTCATGAAGGTCGTCGCGCTGGCCCAGGCGAACGACCTGGACATCGCGCCGCACGGCTCGCAGGACATCCACGTTCATCTCGTCGCCGCCATCGCGAATGGGCTGATCCTCGAGTTCTACCGCGACAGCGTGGACCCGATGTGGGGCAAGACCTATCACCATACCCTGCGCCTCAATGACGACGGTACGGTCAGCCCGCCCGACGTTCCCGGCATCGGCGCAGACCCGAACTACGAGGCACTCGCGCCCCATCGCGTGGGGTAGGGAGGGAAACCTCACCCCTGCCCTCTCTCCATCGCCGCCGTGATTCGGCATCATCGAAGCTTGTACTCTTTCACGGTAGCCGTGTCGCCATTGTGAAAGAGTATGATGCCCCGGCGGCGTGCCCACGGGGGTCAATCAGTGTCAGGCCGGTCTGGCACACCGGGGGGAGCAGGCCGCTTCGGCATCGCGGGCGCCTTCGGCGCATCGGCGGGCATGGTTGCGATCTCGATGGCGCGCGAAAGCGGCAGCGCGGCGCCCTTCGCCCAGGCGACCTTCCATACGTTTGGTGGGGAACTGTTCCGTGCGGCGTCGCGGTCGCGCTCGTACCGCGCCTGATCCTCCGGCGCGCGGGCGAAGTTGTGCTCCACGCGCAACGTCTCGACCGCACCCCACAGTTTGGCGGCACTCGCCGCGTCGCGCTCAGTCGCGGCGAGCGCCGCCAATCCTTCCACCGCCTCGATAACGCCGCGCGTGTCCTCCAATTGCTGGCTCGTGGCGAGACTCTCGCGATAGGCGGCACGGGCGGTCGCGCCGTCGCCCTGCTGGCGGGCGGCGAGCGCCACATTGTTCAGGGAGAACGGCAGGGCGCGCGGGTCGCCGAGTTCGCGCCGGATGGCGAGCGCCTCATCGAAATGCGCGCGGGCGGTCGCGTCATCGCCCTGTTGCTGCGCGATCATGCCGAGGTTCGTCAGCGAGAAGGCGATGGCGCGCATGTCGCCCAGTTCGCGCCGCAAAACGAGGCTTTGCGCGTAGAATGCACGGGCGGCGACGAAATCCCCCTGCTGCTTCGCGACCGCACCGAGATTGTTCAGGGCAAAGCCAACCGTCGCGGTGTCGCCGGCCGCGCGCCCGTCCGCCAGACTCTCCTCGTAGCGGGCGCGGGCAGTCACATCGTCGCCCTGCTGCTGCGCGACGACGCCGAGATTCATCAGCGCGTGCGCGACCGCCTGCCGATACCCTTCTTTGCGCCCGATTGCCAGGCTCTCGTCGTAGCGGGCGCGGGCAGTGTCGTAATCGCCCTGCCGCTGCGCGAGGATGCCGAGGTTGATCAGCGTGCGTGTCACGGCCTCGCTGTCGCCGGTGGCACGCCGGATCGCCAGGCATTCTTCGTAGCATCGTAGCGCGGTCGCGAAATCGCCCCCGTCGCGCGCCAGGCCGGCGAGATTACTGAGCGAGTGCGCGATGCCGGCCTGATGGCCCAAACCGCGCCGAATCGTCAGGCTTTCTTCATAGCGCTGCTGGGCCGCCGCGTGCTCCCCCTGCGCCCGCATCAGCGCACCGAGGCCGTCGAGCGCCTTCGCCCGCAGGAGCGGCGGCACACCCTCTGGGTGCGCCAATGCCCGCTCCATCCAGCGTCGCCCCTCCGTCAGGTAACCACGGACGAACCAGAAGCGCCAGAAAGCCGCGACGAGACGCGCCGCCATCTCGTATTCATCCGCTTCGAGCGCATTGCGGATCGAGACGTGGAGATTATCGTGCTCCTCTTCGAGGTGGGCGAGCCACACGCTCTGTGCCGCACCGGTCAGGTGCGGCTCCGCCTCCTCCGCGAGCGCGAGGTAGTACATCGTGTGGGCATGGCGCATCGCCGCCAGTTCGCCGCGCGCCTCCAGCCGTTCCAGTGCATACTCGCGGATCGTGCCGAGCATCGCGAAGCGCGGCTCGCCCTCCCGCTCCTCCACATGGCGGAGCAGGCTCTTGTCCGCGAGCGAAGAAAGGCCGTCTATGATCTCCACACCGAGGTCGCGCGGGGGGTCGCAGATCGCCTCAATCGCGGTCAGTGTCCCGCCCCCCGCGAAGACGGCCATGCGCGCGAACAACGTCTGCTCGTCCGCGCCGAGCGTCGTGTAGCTCCAATCAATCGCGCCGCGCAGCGTCTGCTGACGAGCAGGCAGATCACGCGCGCCGCCGGTCAGCACCTGCAAGGCGTGCGCAAGCCGACCGAGGAGCAACTGCGGCGTCAACACTTTGATCCGCGCGGCGGCCAACTCAATGGCGAGCGGCAAACCGTCCAGCCGCGCGCAAATGTCGGCAACCGCCCTGACGTTCGCCGGAGTGAGCGCGAAATCCGCCTTCACCTCCTGCGCCCGTGCGACGAACAGGCGTACCGATTCGTACTGCATCAGTTGCTCGACCGTCGCCCGCCGCCGATCCGGAAGCGGCAGCGGCGGGACGGGATACTCGCGCTCGCCGTAGATGTGAAGCGCAGACCGGCTCGTGGCGAGCGCCTTGAGGCCGGGCGCGGCGGCGAGCAATTGACCGAGCGCCGGGGCCGCATCTTTGACCTGCTCGAAGTTGTCCAACACGAGCAGCAAACGTTGCGCGCGGAGCGCGGCGTGGAGGCGCGCGACGAGCGGCTGCCCGCCCCCCTCGGTGACGCCGAGCGTTTCGGCGATCTGCGACAGCACCCGCGCAGGCTCAACGACATCGGCAAGTGCGACGAAAAGAACGCCATCCGGGAAGAAGTCGAGGCATTCCGCCGCCGCCTGTACGCCGAGACGCGTCTTTCCCGTGCCGCCCGGACCCGTCAGCGTCACGAGCCGCACATCGTCTCGGCGGAGCAGGGCGACGACCTCCATCGCCTCGCGCTCGCGCCCAACGAGCATGTTCGCCTGGGCAGGCAGGTTCGTGCGCCGGGCATCCAGTGTCTTGAGCGGCGGGAAATCGGCCGGCAAGTCGGGTGCGACGACCTGATAGATGTGTTCCGGGCGCAACAGGTCCTTCAAGCGCGCCTCGCCCATGTCGCGCAGCGCGAGGCCGGGTGACAGGCTATCGCGGAGCAATTCTTCCGTCGCGCCGGAGACGAGTGTTTGGCCGCCATGCCCGGCGGACAGCAGCCGCGCGACGCGGTTGAGCGGCCGCCCGAAGTAATCGCCGTTTTGTGCCTCGACCGAGCCGGTATGGAGTGCCATACGCACGCGTAGCGGATCGCCCGCGCCCCACTGCTCGGCAAACAACGCGCGCTGGGCGGCGAGCGCGGCATCAAGGGCGGCGGGTGCATTCGTGAAGGCAGCATAGAACGCATCGCCGACCGTTTTGAAGACCACGCCGCCCTGGTTCTCAATTGCGGCGCCCAAGAGTGCGTCGTGCCGGGCGAGGATAGCGCGCATCGCCTCGGCGTCATGTTCCCACCGCTGCGTGCTCCCGGCGATGTCCGTGAAAAGGAACGTTACCGTCCCGCTGGGGAGTTCCCGCATTCGTCCGTCCTCGCGCGCATGTCCATGTTCCCCAGCCAGTATAGCCGCCGGGGATGAGGAGCGAAAGGCGGAGGAATCTCACAACCTCACCCCCGGCCCCTCGCCATCGCAATGGAGCGGGGTGTGCCATCTGAAGTCCCATGGCGTTCCGCAAACACTGCAATATAGACCGCACTGCCGCCGCCGACTATGATGCGGGGGGCGAACGATGAGCGAGTGAAAGGGCGGAACCGATGCGGTCGGATGCGCGATACGAAGCGATCGTCCTTGGGCTTGGCGGGATGGGCAGCGCCACGGCGTATCATCTGGCGCGGCGCGGGCGGCGCGTTCTCGGCCTCGATGCGTTCGCGCGCGGCCACCATAACGGCTCGTCGCACGGTCGCTCGCGCGGCATCCGTGAGGCGTACGGGGAGTCGCCGCAGTACGTCCCGCTCGTCCAGCGCGCGTATGCTCTTTGGCGCGAACTGGAAGCGGAGACGGGCCAGCGGCTCCTGACGATCACGGGCGGCATCGGCATCGGCCCCACCGAACCGGGCTTCGGCGCGACGCAGAAAGAATCCGCCGCCCGGTATGGCCTGACAGTCGAGGAATTGACGCCCGACGAGATCATGGCGCGCTGGCCCGGTTTCCGGGTGCCGGAAGGATTCATGGGCATGTACGACCCGCACACCGGCTTTTTGTTGCCCGAACCCTGCGTCGCCGCGCACCTCGATCTCGCCGCGAAGCACGGCGCGGCGTTGCGTCACAACGAGCCGATGCGTCGCTGGTCTCCCGATGGCGCGGGTGTCCGCGTCGAGACGGACCGCGCGACCTACACGGCGGACGCGCTCGTCATCACAGCGGGGCCGTGGGCGGGGGAGATTCTGTGCGATCTGCACCTGCCGCTCGAACCATGGCGGATGTACAACGTCTATTTCGCGCCGACGCGCCCCGAACGGTTCGGGCCGGATCGCTTCCCGGTCTATGGCGTCCGGGGGCCGGAAGGGTCTTACTATGGTGTGCCGATGCTGCCGGGCGACGGCCTGAAGATCGGGCGGCATGACCGGGGCGATGTGTGCACACCGGAAACGGCCCGGCGCATCATCGAACCCGATGAAATCGCCTCGATGCGTGCCGTGCTCGACACCTACTTGCCGGGCGCGGCGGGCGATGTGCTCGCCGCCACGACCTGCCTGTACACGATGACGCCGGACAGCCATTTCATCATTGATCGTCACCCTGAGCACGCGCGCGTTGTCTATGCCGCCGGGTTTTCCGGCCACGGCTTCAAGTTCTCCGCCGTGATTGGCGAAGTGATGGCCGACCTCGCCACCGACGGCACGACCCGCCACCCGATCAGTTTCCTCGGCGCCTCCCGCTTCGTGGCGACTGCATAGGCATTACCGAGGTGATAACAGTACCCGACGCTTTTTCGGTGGAATGAACACGCATAATTGCTATGCACGCCCTATTCGGGGAGTAATAGAACGCGTGGTAACGGTACTTGTGCCATCGATTCGTGTTTGTTATGGTGCGAACTTCACGCGCGCCGTACGTACGGCGCGCGGGTCGGGACAATGGGACACGGGGCGAGGGGGCATGCATGGGGCACGGCGCAAGAGCGCGCGGATGGGTGGACGACAGCCGCCATTTCAGACGACTGCGGCGATCCATCATTCGCGGTGGCGCGGGCGGCTTCCTGGTGCTGCTGCTCTTCGCGGCGCAGGGCGTCGCGGCGGCCGGAACGCCGGGCAGTAGCCCGTCACCGCCGGCCACACAGCCGACGACTCCCCCGACAACGCTTCCACCGGCCACGCAGCGCGCCGCGTCGCCGACGTTGCAACCGACGACGACCGATCCGGCGCCACCGGCGACCGTCCCGCTCTCCGGCGCGGCGGGGCAACTCAACCCGCCCCCCGGCACATCGTCGCCGACCCCACCCCAGAATCAGGTGACGCCTTCTTCACCGCCGTCACCATCGTCACCGACGCCGCCCGGCGCGGCGATTATTATGCCGCTGCAACCGCCGACAACGGAAATGCCGCCAGCGACGGCGACATCCGCCGTACCTTCCCCCATCACCTCACTGCCGACCGTAGCGCCGACCGCGACCCGCCCCGCGAACACGCAAACGCCGATCCCGACCGCGACAAGCCAACCGACCGGTACCCCCACTGGCACACCGACGGGTACGCCGACTGGCACGCCGACCGGCACGCCCGTCGTCACCCCCAGCCCGGAGGAGATTGCCGCGCTCGCCAATCTCGTCCTGCTCGACGATCCGGGCATCGGCGGCAACGGGACGATCCTCCACGCCGCCGCCCGCCACTTCGGCGAACTGCTCCGACCGGACGGCATTCCGTGGTTCGGGTGGTGCGAGATGTACATCGGCAATGTGATGGACGAGGCGGGCATCCCGCGCACACGCTACGCAACCGCCTTATTCGATGCGACCAGCGGCCCGCTGTATCGTGGTCGTGCACCGGCGGGGAGCATCGTCTATTTCGATCAACGTTCCGACCCGAACGGTCACGTCGGCATCGCCCTGGGGGATGGCACGATGCTTTCCGCCCTGAGCAACGGCATTGTCCGCAGCGCGTACGAGAACTGGCCCTCGTACCTCGGCTGGCGCCCGTACGGCGCGACCGCCTCCCCAAACGAAACCTTCGTAATCGCACCGCTCCTGACCGATACCGACAGCGATCTGCCCCGCATGCCCGCGTGGCCATAGGAGAGGAAGGGTTCGGAGTTCACGGTTCGGAGTTCGACGTATGGAGATTTCCCTTCTTCGAACCGCAAACTCCGAACTCCGAATGTCTCTCTGCTATAGTATGGCGCGAAACTTGCGGAGCGGAGACTGGCCTATTCGGGTCGGCGAAGCGCCAGGAGGGCACGGTACAGTGTCGTATTGCGCCATGATAGACCGGTCTCATGACCGTTAGCGTCACCGAAGAGCGTCGCACCGCCATTCTCACGCTCGATGCGGAAGACGCCGCACCCGCGACGGTACTCGCCCTCGCGGCGGGTGGCGCCGCCCTTTTCGGCGTCCTTTTCGTTCTCGCTTCCATCACGGCGGATTGGCCGATTGGTCCTGCCGCCGTGCCGCCCTACGAGCAAATGACACGCAATGCCCAACTCTTTCACGAGATATTCCCCTCGCTCGCTGCGTTCGTGCCCGCGCAACTCGCGCTCGTCGCATGGTTCGGTGTTTTCGGTTTGTGGCTCATTTATCTGCCGCTGATCTGGAAACTGCGTGGGCAGCAGATTGACTACCGGCTCGTCCTCACGGGCGCACTTGCGCTCGGGGTGATGGCGGTAATTATCCCGCCCTTCTTCTCGACGGACCCATTTTCGTACGCGATGTACGCCCGGTTCGAGACGATCTACCACGCGAACCCGTACCTCGCCACGGCGCGCAGCGTCGCGCCCGGCGATCCGCTCATCCCCTATCTCTACTGGCGGGACATTCCCTCGCCCTATGGGCCGTTGTGGACGCTGATGTCGCAGGCGATCATCGGTGGCGGCGACCGGCAGCCGCTCGAAATGATCCTCCGCTTCAAACTCGTCGCCTTCGCCTTCACCATGCTGGACGGCTGGCTGATCTACTCCTTCGTTCGTCGGCGGTGGCCGGAGCAGGCGGGGTGGTGCTATCTCGCCTTCGCGTGGAACCCAATGGTGCTGATCGAGGGGATTATCATCGGCCACAACGATGTAATCATCCTGGCGGTGATGCTTGGCAGCGCGCATCTGCTCACGCGTCGCCGTCCAATCGCCACCGTCGCGGGGCTGACCGCCTCGGCGCTGATCAAATACTCGACGCTGCCGGTGGTCGGCTTGGCTGGGGTGCGGCTCCTCCTGCGCACGCCGTTCCGGGCGCGCTGGTGGCTGGCGATCCGGCTGGCGGTGGCGACGCTGGCGCTGGCCGCCTGCGCCTTCGTGCCCTACTGGGCGGGCTACGCGAGCGTCATGAGCACCGTCAACGAGCCGGGTCGGGGTGTGAACAACCTCGTCGCGAAGGGGATCGGCGGGGCGCTCTGGCTGCTGACGGGCGGACGCGTCTCTACGCGCACACCCGCCGTGATCGTCGGCATCGTCGCGTTGCTGTTCGCCGCATGGCAGGTACGCGAAATCTGGCGCTCCCGCTTAACGCTCGACGCGTGGACGATCCACGATGAATTGGCGGCATGGGCGGACTCGCTCACCGTCTTTCTGATCCTTTGGCCGCGCATCCGCACCTGGTACTTCCTCGTCCCACTCGGCCTGTCGCTCGCCTCCGGCCACGCCCCCCGCCGCTTCTCTTTCTGGTTCCTGATCGGCCTGACGATCTACTCGTACCTCTCGTATTTCCGCTAGCGCGGTATTTCCGGTGGTGGGCTGACCCACCACCGGAAAACGGGACAATCAGCGCAAGCCAGTCGCGCTCCGGCGGCGCACGAGCGCATCCGCGATCACTGCGACGAGCAGGACGCCGCCCTCTACCATCTGCTCGACATCCGTGCCCTGACCGGTGAGCGCTAAGCCGTTGAGCAGGCTCCCGACGATCAGGGATCCCAGAATGACCGCCCAAACCGATCCACGGCCACCGAAGAGGCTGACGCCACCAATCACTGGCGCCGCAATCGCGTTGAGCACGAGCGTCGGATCAATCGCCGATGTGGCTGAGATCTGTCGCGATGCCTGAAAGATGCCCCCCAGCGCTGCGAGCGTGGACGCGAGTATGAAGATGATGATCCGCAGCCGGACGATGTCCACACCCGCCCGCCGCGCCGCCTCCGGGTTGCCGCCGACTGCATAGACGTGCAGACCGAACGCGGTACGCCGCATGACGAGGAAAAAGACCAGGATCAAGCCAATCAGGAGCATCGCCGTCAAGGGAACACCCCGATACGACTGAAACAGCGCCGCCCCACCGATGGCCACGACGCCGATGACGCCGATGCGTATCGCCAGTTCTGTGGGGGAAATGATTGGCAAGTCGGCCGACTGGCGTTTCGCGCGTTCCCGGATCAGCGTGAGCGCATACACCGCAACGCCGATCACCGGCAGGCCGATACCGGCGTACGCCGGCAAATAGGCCGTCGCGATCGCGAGCAGCTGCGGGTCCCGGATCGGGAGCGTCGTTGTGGGCAGCATGATGTGCAGCAACAAACCCTGATAGCCGATCAGCGCCGCCAGCGTGACGATGAACGCCGGCACGCGCACAACCGAAATGAAGAAGCCGTTGATCGCGCCGGCGAGCGCACCGACGAGGAGCGCTGCCAGGATCGCCGCCGGCCACGGCCACCCGTGCCCGAACGAGAGCACGGCCATCGCCCCGGCCCCCAAGCCGCTCACGCTGCCGAGCGAAAGGTCAATCTCGCGGACGAGGAGGACGAGTACCGAGCCGAGGGCGAGCGTGGCGATCGTGATGATCTCCTGGATCATCTCCGTCAGGTTCCGCGCGCGCAGGAAGTTGCCACTGGTCGCGATCTGGAAGTAAACGGCGATAATCAGGAGCGCGAGGACGACGGGAATCTGCCCGAGGTCGCCGCGCAATCGCCGCGAAAATGCGTCGGGCAGACGGGGACTTCTGCTCGGCGGTGGTGGCAACAGTTCCTGTGATTCGAGTGTTTCGGCGCTCATTGTGTTACCTCCGATCCCGCGTGCGCGGCGTCTGTTGGAAGTGCACCACGCGTGATGCCGCCGAATTCCGCGCCGGTGATCGCCGCGACGATCTGCTCCGAGGAAGTCGCACCGATGTCGAACGATCCGACGCGCCGCCCGAGCCGTAGCACGACGACACGGTCTGCCACCTCGAAAACGTCCGCCAGGTTGTGGGAGATCATCACGACCGCGAGGCCCTGCTCGCGCAGGCGACGAATTAGATTGAGCACCTGCCGTGTTTGGGCGACGCCGAGCGCTGCGGTCGGTTCATCGAGGAGGAGCACGGCGGGGTTGCGCAGGACGGTTTTTGCCACGGCGATGGATTGCCGCTGGCCGCCGGAGAGCGACGCGACGATCGTGCGCACCGAGGGAATCTTGACATCGAGCTGGCGCAGGATTTGGTTGGTGCGCGCTTCCATCTGTGTCTCGTCAAGCTGCTTCACCAGCCCCGGAACAATCGTCTGCTGCGCCTCACGACCGAGATACAGATTCGCGACCACATCCAGGTTGTCGCACAGCGCCAGGTCCTGATAGACGGTTTCGATACCGAGGTGAGTCGCGTCGTTCGGGCTGGTGATATGGACCGCGCGGCCATCCCGAAAGATCGTGCCGGAATCGGCCTGGATGACGCCCGCCAGCGTCTTGACGAGCGTGGACTTCCCGGCGCCATTGTCGCCGACGAGGCCGACGACCTCGCCGGCATACACCTCGAAATCAACGTCGCTAAGCGCTTGTACCGCGCCATAGGCCTTGCTGATGCCAGCCACGCGCAGGCGCGGCTCACCACGCGCGGCCTGCCTGCCGACGGGCTGCATCGGCGCCCCCTCGGCGCTCATGTTGCTTGCTCCCACGATGACCCTCCACGAAGATTGGCGAACCCGGCGGATAAGCCGAAAAGCGCGACACGTTCAGCGTCCCCACCCGCACATATGAGAATGGGGTACGCAGAGCGCACCCCACCCTCGCATCTGCACGCGGGCAGCATCGTTCAGCACAACCCTCCGGTGCCGGCGGGCAACCCCTTGCACAGGTCTTCCTTGGTGACATAGCCGTCCGCAACCACCGTTGTCGCGACATTGCTTTTGTCAACCGTCACCACGTCGTTGAAGATGGAGGGGATTGTCGCGCCGGCGGTCGTCTTGCTTTGCGCGGGCGTCAGTTCCGCCGTGCTGCTGCCGTTGCTGAGTGCAGCAACGAGCTTGGCGACCGAATCGGCCAGTTTCTTGATCGGCTTGTAGACGGTCATCGTCTGATCGCCGGTAAGGATGTTGCGGACGGCGGCGAGTTCCGCGTCCTGCCCGGTCACGAGCACCTTGCCGTTGAGATTCTGCGCCTTGAGGGCGGCGGCGACCGCCTCGGCCATCCCATCGTTCGCAACGTAGGCGATCTGGATGTTGTTGTTGTTCGAGGTGAGCGCCGCAGCCATCTCCGTTTGCGCGGTGGCGGCCACCCAGTTCGGCGTGTATTGCTCGTAGACCTTGTGCAGCTCGCCGCTGGCGAAGAGCGGATCGAGGACGCTATGCGCACCCTGCGCGAACAGCGACGCGTTGTTGTCGGTCTGTGAGCCGTTGATCATCGCGACATTGTCGCCGTTCTTGTGATGATCCTTGATGTACTGCGCCTGCGTTTGGCCGACCTTCACATTGTCGAACGTGGCATAGAACGCGAGGTCATTGTCTTGGATCAGCCGGTCGTAGGCGATGACCGGCACCTTGCTGGCTTTCGCCTTCTGGACGATGGCCGCCGCCGACGTGCTATCCACCGCGACGACGATCAGCATGCACGCACCTTTTGTCAGTTCGCTCGACGCCTGGGTCAGTTGGGTGTCGTTGCTATTCTGCGCGTTCACTGAGTCGAACGTGACACCGGGCAATGCCGCCTTCACGGCCGCTTCGGTCAGCGGGTGATCGTATGCCTCCCAGCGCCCGCCGGCGGTGGTATCTGGCGAAAGGAACGCGACGTGCTTGCACCCCTTCGCGGCGGAAAACGTCGTCGCATTGGCCCCCCCGCCACTCGCGCCGCTGCTCGCGGGCGTGTTCGTCGCGGAATTTCCTCCGCACGCGGCGAGCAGGAGCACGAAGGTTACAGCCACAATCAGCGGGGAAAAACGGGGCCGATGGGAGAATGAAGGAAATGCCATGGTGTACTCCATTCAATGCATCAAGTGACCGCAGACATTCGCTCGAATTGTATCCCCGCCTCAGCCCCCCTTTTGTACTGCTGTACTGCACCGATAGGCGAGGAGGCCGCACTAGCGGTCGCCTCGAAGGACGATATCGTCCGATGGCCGCATGCCCGCGCGGGCGTTCCATCGTTCCGTTGTATCGTGCCGGGGATAGTGTCCCGGTGAAAAACCATAGGGGAGCCATTACTATATGGCGACGATAGCACCCGTCGTTCTCAACGTCAATACGACCGTGGCATGTACCGACGTACTGGCGTTATCCCCGATCTCCGCAGTCAGCGCCACTGAGACATAAGACAGCCCGCCAGGATTCCCTGGCGGGCATGACTTGTGCGACACGTCTGCGCGGTTACAGCTGTCGTGCCCGGCGGCTACGCGGCGTCGCGCGCACCCTCGCGACTCGCGCCCCACGTGACCATCGCGTCAATGATCGGCTTGAGTGTGCGCCCCTCGTCGGTGAGGGCGTATTCGACGCGCGGCGGGATTTCCGGGTAGAGCGTGCGCGTGACGAACCCGTGCCGCTCCAACTCCTTCAATCGGGCAATCAGCATCTTCGGGCTGACGCCGCCCAGCGCCGTGCTCAACGCACCGAAGCGGCGCGTGCCGCCCAGGAGCTGGAAGATGATCTCGGCGGTCCATTTGCCGCCGATGACATCCAGCGTCCGGGCCAGGGCGATGGGACGCTCGACCTCGGGCGGCTCATTCTTGTGTCGTGGCATTGTTGCTTCCTCCTATCATACAAATAGCCAATCTGAAATCGGCTCGCTGTCGCGTCTATTGCACGTCGCGGGCCACGCCACTTTCCTTTGCGAAGAGGCGGACAGAGAATGTACACTTGAGTATAATAAAACTGGTGCCGGGTGGCCTGATTGCGGCTTGATAGGCGGGCGGACATGCCCACAACGTGTTGAAGGAGACCAATGTTTTCGGTGGGTGATCGTGTCCAACTGATCGCGGCGATGCGCGCGTACGGATTAGCGGAAGGCGACACGGGCACCGTAGTCGGCGCTCACCGCGACCACCGCACCTATATCGTGGCGTTCGACCGGGGCGGCGAACCGGTCGGTCAGTACGACGTGCCCTACTCCCAGTTGCGCAGACTGTCCCCCACGCCGCATAGTGATAACCAGCAGTAATATTCCAGGAGGTACATCGTTCGCGGGAGAATACCCGGTGGAGCAGGCTGAAGCCCAATACGGGTCAGTTACGGGCCAGAAGCCAGGCCCTTCGTCTGTCCGTAGGGTCGGTTCGCGAACTGCCCCTACAGCGTCAATTTAGACAGAAGAACGCCGGTGATGCCGGTGGTGTCGAATCATCGCAGCAACCAAGGAGCGTTCGATGGTCAGTGTCGCCGATCTTGCCGCCCGGCGCGTTGCGACTGGCCGGGAGTTCTCTGGGCAGCATCGGCTATTTCAGCCTGACCGTCCTGCCGCTGCTCAACACCTTCCCGCACTATCACGCCTCAAATCGCTGTCGCAATGCATCACCGGAGCCAATGACAAATGATCGCATTCAATCCGAGAACGTGTGATAAGTTCAATTTGTTCTTCGATCTCTTTATGCAGAGAAAATGCACGGTCACTCTGTCAGTCGGGAGATGCGTACTGAAGCGATGACTTTACATGCGTTGCGACGCATTGCTCATTGCTCATTGCTCATTGCTCGCGTACACTATCGGCACGGGGTATTCGCACCCCGTTCGTGGTATGCGCGACGGAATGAAGGTAACACCCAATGGCAGGAAAGACGGCGAAGGGTAAGAGCGCGGTTGCGCCCACCGGGCAGCAGGTTCCGGCGGCAATGTTGAACCGCATCGCCCAAGAGATCGCGGCACGCCGCCGCCCGATGACGCTCGCGGAATTGCTCGAAATCACAGAGAAGTAATGAGTGCTGAGTACTGAGTACTGAGTCATTCCGGCTCCCACTCAGTACTCAGTACTCAGTACTCCCGGAGGGAAGAATGGCACAGGTAACGGAGGCGCCGGCGCTGGCTGGCAACGCGGCGGAGCAGGCGCTCGCGCGGGAAATTTTGCTGGTAATGCAGTCGCAGGGCCGCTTCTTCGAGTCGGGCATGCCGATTCGGCAGACGGTCGCGGCGCTCGCGGACTACGCGACCGCACGCAAGATCATCGCGAAGGGTGCGGCGAAAGCGGTCGAGGCGGCGGTGCGCGCGAATCCGCTCGTTTTCGCCCTCGAAGGTGAAGGGGACGATTTGACGGTCGTCACGACGCGCGATGGCGTCTCACCCGTCGTGCGCGCGGAGGGGATGTCGCACAGTTTCCTGCATCGCCTGACGGAGCCGGTCGCCGCGCCGCCCGTCGAGCCGAAGGTGCGACCGGAACGCCCGCTCATCAACACCAACTGGTACAACGAAATCATCGTCCCGGCCGATGCGGAGGACGAAGGCGAGAACGAGGACGAGGAAGATGCGGAAGCCGCTCCCTCGATCTTCGCCGAGTTGGTCGTGGCGCATCAGGAGGCGGTGGCGGAACCGCCGCTCGATAGCGCCGTCGCGCCCGCCGAGGCGGAGGCCGAAACCGCCGCCGAACTCGAGGAGGTTATCGAGTCCGCCGCCGATGCGTCAACGCCCGCCGGTGCGCTGGAAACGGCGCTGGCGAGCGATCCGCGCTTTGTCGCGTTCGGACCGGAATATTACCTGCGCGATCTGCTCGAATCGTACGGCCGCAACGACACACGCCGTATCAGTGACTACATCAAGGAGCGGGGTGAGCCGCTTTCGGATGTGGACCTGCTGCTCGATGTTTACGGTAAGCGACGGACGGACACCGGCTTCCAGACGACCTGCTTCTCGCTGAACGCGCACCTCGCGGCCGAGAAGGATTTCGAGTTCGTCGGCGCCGCCGAGCGCCGCTTGTGGAGCGTCGAGGGTTTGCCGACGATCGGCTCCGAGAAGCGCAAGGCGACAGATCTGGGTCAGGATTACCGCGTGCTCCTCGACTATCCGACGCCCGCTGAGGAGCGGTTCGGCGAGGCCGAGGAGTACGTCGAGCACATCCTGACCTACTACGAGTTTGAGTACGGCGTCCTGCCGCTCGATGGCGAACTGGCGCGATTCTTCCCGCAGGCATATGTGCGCGGGCAGCGCGCCGCTGTCGTCACTTTCGAAGCGCCGCAGCACTACCTGACGTTCAATGTCGAAATCCGCTATCCGACCGGCAACCGGGGCGGGTTCCTTAGCGGCTTCAGCACCTTCTTCCACGAGAACCTCGTGCCGGGCGCGCTCTTCACGATCGAGCGTGGCGACACGGCGGGTACCTATCGCATCCAGTACCTGCAGGTGAGCGCGCAGGAGCGCAAGCTATTGCAGGTGGACGAGAAGAAGGGCAAGTTTGCCTTCAAGCCGGTCACCTTCTACTGCGCCACGCGGGATCAGATGCTGCTCAGCGAGCACCGGCTGCCGCGTCTCGCGCAGATGAAGCCGCTCGACGCGCGCGATCGCCGCGTGCTGGCGAAGGTGATTGCGGCCGCTTTCGAGCGTGGCGGCGAGAATGTCGGGGAGGCGAGCGCGCCGCGCTTCCTCGCCGAGTTCGATGATCTCTACGCCCTCGCCAATATCGAACGGCCAACCTCCGTCGAAGCTCTCCGCGCCATCCTTTCTTCCGGCGCCAACGGCTTCGAGGAGGAAGACGGCCTGTATTACTACTCGCCAACGATGTAGGGAGGACTAAGGACTAAGGACTAAGGACGAAGCGGGAGCGAACCCTTGCTTAGTCCTTAGTCCTTAGTCCTTAGTCCTTCCGAGGGGACCTCGGACATGGATGATAAAGAACGGGACGCGCGGATTGATGCGGACGTAGCGTTCCTTGAAGAAGTGGAAGCATTGGAAGCGGGCGAGCTGGAAGAGGACGCGCTTGATCTCGATGCGGATGTCGCCCTTGAACCGGCCGATGAGCCGCGAGGAGACATCGCCGCCCGACTGCGCGATCCGAACCTCAAATTCGGCTCGCTCCGTTTTCTTTCCGGCCTGACGCGCGGCGAATCGGGCGCGGTGCGGGAGACATGGCCGACGTTGCCCGTCGAACGGCGGCGGCGGCTCGTACGCGCGATGGACGATCTGGCGGAACTAACCGTCGAACTCGACTTCGCCCGCGTGCTGCGGATCGCGATGCGCGACACCGACGCCGAGGTACGGATGCGCGCCATCGAAGCGCTATGGGAGCACGAATCGCCCGACTTCCTCGTCGCCCTGCTCGATCTGTTGCCCACCGACCCGTCCGCCGAGGTGCGGCAGGCGGCGGTGAAGGCGCTCGGGCTGTTCGCCGTGCGCGCCGTGGTCGGCAACCTGACGGAACCGCTCACCATCCGGTTGCACGACGACGTGCTGAGAACGGCACAGAACCTGCGCGAGCCGATCGAGGTGCGCCGCCCGGCGATTGAGTCGCTCGGCCCGTTCAACGATGAGCCGGTCGCCGCGCTGATTGCGGAACTCTACAACCGGGGCGATGTGGAAGATCGGGTGAGCGCTCTCCATGCGATGGGCCGCAGCTACAACCCACGCTGGTCGGGCACGCTGATGGATGAAATCGAGGCGGAGGAGAGCGATGTTCGCTTCGAGGCGGCGCGCGCCTTGGGCGAACTTGGGCAGGCGGAGGCGGTACCCGAACTGATCGGGCGGTTGGCGGACGAGGATCGCGCCGTGCGCCTCGCCGCCATCATCGCCCTTGGCCAGATCGGCAGCCGCGCCGCCACCAACGCCCTGCGCGAGCACCGCGCCGACGAGGAGGGTGAAGAATGGACCGACGCTGTTGACGCCGCCCTCGCCGAAGCCGCCTACAGCGATCAGCCACTTTTCCCGTTGTAGCAGATAAAAAAGCGGGGGCGTCCGGCTTCGTTACGACGCTGAAGAATCCGCCGGAGGCCGGGTCCTGGGAGATGATCTACGTCGCGTCATTTTCGTGTGGCGCCATCGTGGTTTCAGCGCCCGGTTCGTGTCCCCCGCTGGTAGCCGCGATGGGGGCGCTGCCCGACGATGAAGCGGCCGATGGGGGCGGGCGGTGGCGGCGGCATGTCTGGCTCGGCGGTCACGCTCCACGTCACGCCGCCGCAACTCCCCTTGGGCCGCGCGACCTCCCATGCCCAGACGAGCGCCACCTCGACATCGGGCAGGCTGGCGACGCGCCGGGCCGTTCGCCACTCCGTCACTTGCCCGGATAGGTCGGTGACGAGGAGCGCCATCGCCCCCGGTGCGACACCGGACAGCACGCGGGCGCGCACCGCGCCATCGTCCCACAAGACGGGGAAGGGGAGTGTGGGTAATGCGTCGGCGTCGGTCGCGGCGGGAACGACGAGCACGACCTGCACGTGCAGCCACGCCAGGTCCTCCTGCCGCGCGGCGAAGGAGCGAAGGTACGCGTCGGCATCCGGGTCGTCCGGCGCGAGAAAGAGCAAGATGCCGTATCGTCGTCCGCGCAATCGCGCCGTGTTGAACGGCTTTCCATCCTGACTAGGCAATACAAACGGTGGCACAATACTCATCGGCGGCTCGCTAATGCTGGTCATCCATGAGGCTCCTTTCCGCTCCGTGCCTGAGATCGCGCGGGGCGTGCAACAAGGGATGAACGATACGCGGCGTGAGGAACCAGTGGAGCAGGCCACACTGCGCGCGGATCTGCGACCAGTCCTCGATTTCGAGCGCGAGGCAGGCGAGGCCCGCCGTCGGCAATCGCAGGATCGGCTCCGCGTCCATGCCGCCGGTGAGCAGGCCGATCAGTTCCTCCAGCCCCGGATTGTGGCCGACGAGCAGGAGGGTCGCCGCGTCGTCGGCGTCGTGCAGCACGTTGAGCAGCGCGTCCCCGGAGGCGGCGTAGAGGTCTGTTTTCTCGACAATTTTGCCGCCATATCCCATCGCCGTTGCGGCGAGGCGAGCCGTCTCGCGCGCCCGCACGGCGGTCGAGGTGAGGATGGCGTCGGGGATCGCGTCGAGCGCGGCGAGGGCATGGCCCATCTGCGGCGCGTCCGCCTTTCCGCGCGATGCGAGTGGGCGGTCGTGATCCTGTAGCGCGCTGTCGCTCCGGTCCGATTTGGCGTGCCGCAGCACGAGCAATCGTTTCATCGCTCCCTCACTTCCGGCTCTTTGCTCTCGCGCGCCTGCTCCTCAAACATCGGAGCCGATGGGGGATCAACGGGGCGCGCGGGCGCGGTCAGGGAAACGAACGCGCCGTCCCGGAGCAGCGGGACCGTCTCGCTCACATCGTGCTGTGCGGCGATCTCCACGTCGGCGGCGTAGCCGAGCAGGGCGAGTTCGCGGCCCGAACTGCACGCGGCGATAAAGGGCGGCAGGGCGGCGGCAGCAGCAGCATAGACCGCGATGGCGGCAATTGCTTCCGGCGAGGGTGTCGTCGGGCGCAGGGCAGCGAGAATTGCGCCCGCGCCGATCATATCCTCGATTGCCGGGCGCAGCGTCGCGTCGTCTCCACCCCATCGCTCACCCGCCGCGATCACGGTGATCGTTTGCCCGAGCGACCGCGCCGCTGCCGCGACGGCACGCGCATTCCGCAGGCACCCGGCGATCACGGTTGCACCCGCGTTGGCGGCGAGGACGGCGAGTGTCGCGCCATTGGGGGAAGGGAGGACGAGTCGCGTCCCTTCTGGCAGCGCTTCCAGCGATACCGGGGAAAGCGAATAGGGTTGCTCCGCCGTTGTCCTTCCCCGGCTGACCGCCAGTTCCGCGCCCTGCTCGCGCGCGAATGTCACTGCCGATTCATCGCGCCATCGGTAGGGAAAAACTATCGCGCCGCGCGACACCGCGACATCCACGCACGTCGAGAAGCTGAGCGTATCCACGATCACCACGACATCGGAGACGGGCGCGAGCCGTCGCACCCCGTCCATCCCCCACTCGAAGCGCGCATCGAAACCGATTTGGGTGTCGTACGCCGTTGTTGGATCATGCTGTTCCATGATGTGCTCCTTGTCCCGAACGCCACCACCAGGAACGAATCAGCGCAGATAGGAGACCGCGAAACTTGCATGATCCGCTCCAACGGTTTGTGGCTGCGCGGTGATCTTCCCATGCTGCCTGAGCGCCAGCGGGGCCGCGCCGAGGTCCGCGAGATTCTTCACCGTCCCGCCGACGGTCGCGGTCGCTTCGGTGAAGGTGACGGCGCCGAAATTGGCGATTGCCGGGTCGCTGACGCCAGCCACCTCCGGCACTTCCTCGATCCATTCCGCCGAGCACTTGCAGGATTGGTAGGTGGTCGTCAACTTCAGTTGCTGGTTCGTTGTCCGATTTTCGAGCAGCACGGTCCAATCGTTGCCACTCGTGTTGGTGATCGTCACGCTGAAAAGATCGCCGGGGTTGGCGGGAAGACGCCGGGGCGAGACGCCGAGGCTATCGTCGGGCAGCGCCTCGACCCATGCGTAGTAGGTCGTCACGCCGTCCTCGATGTCCTGCTCCGTGCCCGCCTGGATGAGATCGTTGGTCGTCGTCCCGCCGATCCCCACCCAAGTGGCGGCGTAGCCCGTCGCGGGCGGCGCGGCGACCGCCGGGACGACCCACGCCGCGTGTATCGCCGTGACATTCTTCGTGTCCACCTCGTAGCCGGACCAGTTCAGCGTCGGCGCGGCGGTCGTTACCGGGGTTGTCGGCGCGGGGTTGACGGGCGGGAGCACGGCGTTCGACGACCCGTACCGCCATTGGTAATAGTGACGTCCGACATTGCCCATCTCCACTTGATAACCCGCCGGGTTCGTCATCGTATAAGTCAGCACCCGTCGCTCGAAGACCTGCACCATCACCGAGCGCGGCGTCCCGCCGATCTTTACCGTCGTTAGAAAGGGTTCGGAGCGTGCGTAGCCGATGGTCGGTAGCCCCGCCGTGGTGCGGTAATCCGCGAATGCTTTCGGCACGTTATGTTTGGTCGCATCGTCGTAGACCGCGAACGTGGTAGGTCCGGAGGCGCTTGTCGTACCGACGGAAAGATCGCCGGCGGCGGAAACGACCGCCTGCGTGCTGTTGCCGACCTGCGCGGGGGCAGCATCGAGGAGCGTCTTCGCTTTGCCGCCCAGCGCGGCATAGGTCGGGCCGGGATTGTCCGGGGCGCCGGCAATCGGGATGGCGGGGGCGGGGCGACTTTCGAACGTGTTATCCCCTGTCTGAATCTGCCCGCGAATCAACTCCGTCGCGAGCAGGCCGTTCGTGACGACCCCGTTGGCGAGTTCCATCCGCCCTTTGTCGAAGTACTGCCCCTTGCGCTTGCCGCCGGTCGCCTCTTTGTATGCCTCGTCCTGACCATCCTTCGCGTTCGCGAGTGGCCCCCAGAAGTTCGGGGCGAGCGCTTCGCCGCGCTGCCATTGCTGCTGGAACGCCGGGGATGCGAAAGTGGACGCGGCCCCCACCCGCCCGACACCGCCGAATGAGAACAGGAGCGTGCAGACACCGGCGATGGCAATAACTCTTCGCATTGTGTCCCCTCAATAAGGTCATCGAGTCTTCGCCCGGCACCCGCATAGCGCGTACGCAATATCGTCGCCGGGGGAGGGGAAATCCGACAATCCCCGCGCTAGACGTGGATACCGAGGAACGGCTCGCGGACGAAATACACGAGGAAGACGATGGCAACAACGTAGAGCGCCGGGTGGATTTTCCTCCATTCGCCGCGCACGAGTCGGAGGAACGTATACAGGAGGAAGCCCGCGCCGATGCCGTTGGTGATGCTGTAGGTGAGCGGGATGAGCAGGATCGTCACGAGCGCGGGCAGTCCCATCACGAGGTTGTTGAAGTCAATCCCGCCCGCCGCGCGCTCCACACCACCCTCGCCGACCACCGTGCGCGGCGCGAGCACGCCGCTCATCAGGAAGCCGACGAGGATCAGCGCCGGGGCGGTCGCCTGCGCCGGGACGATGCCGATGATCGGCCAGAACGGCATCGCCAGCAGAAACAGGATGCCCGTCGTCACGGCGGTCAGCCCGGTACGCCCGCCGATGCCGACGCCCGCCGCCGACTCGATGTACGTCGTCGCGGACGACGAACCGGCCAAGCCACCCGCCACCGCCGCGAGCGAATCCACGAGCAGCGGCTTCTGGACATCCGGGAACTCGCCCTTCTCATCCAGGTAGCCCGCCATGCCGCCGACGCCGATCAGTGTGCCGACCATGTCGAAGAAATCGGACAGGAAGAGCGACAGGATGACGAGTATCGCCGTCAGAAAGCCGAGTTTGGAGAAGAAGCCGAAGGAGATATGCCCGACGGTCGAGAAGTCCGGCGCGGCGATCCATTGGGATGGCAGTTTCGCGATGCCGTTGTCCTTGCCATCCACGAGCCAGAGCGTGCCACCGTTCGCGGCGTTGGCGATTACGGCAATGATGGTCGCGACGATAATGCCCCACAGGAGCGCGCCTCGCACATTCCGCGCGAGCAGTCCTGCCGTGAGCAGCAGGCCGATGATCGCCGTCGCGAGCGGCCAGCCGACCAGTTTGCCCATCGTCAGCGGCGTTCCCTGCCCGACAACGACAATCCCCGCCTGCACGAGCCCGATAAACAGGATGAAGAAGCCGATACCGACCGAGATTGCTCGCTTCAGCTCGACAGGGATCGCGTCCATCACTTGTTTGCGCAGGCCGGTGACGACGAGGATCGTGATGACGACGCCCTGCGCAACAATCACGCCCATCGCTTCCTGATACGTCAGCTTCTGTGCGCCGACGAGTTGGAAGGCGACGATGGCATTGATCCCCAACCCCGGTGCGAGCGCGAGGGCGCGATTCGTGTACAGGCCCATGAACAGGCAGAGCAGCCCGGCGACCAGACACGTCGCCGTCGTGATCCCCGACCGCAAGTGCTGATCGGGTTGTGTCGTCGTCAGGATTGTTGGGTTGACGAAGATGATGTAGGCCATCACCATGAAGGTGGTCAGTCCCGCCAGTAGTTCGGTGCCGATGTTGGTGTGCCACTCGCGCAGTTTGAAGAGCCGTTCCGCCCAGTCCGCCGCCCTGCCCGATCCCGACTCCATGCCCGTCTGTCGCATCGCCCGCCCCGCCATGCTCGCCTCCCCTTTTGCCTACCAATGCGTTCGCCGACCGCTCCGGCTGCACATCTATGATGGTGTGAAAAGGTGGCGTGCAGTACGGTTCCCCCGCAAGGCCCGACGATAGCGTACTACGCGTGGCAATGTACGTATAGGGGGAGGCGGCTTACCGCTCGACTGTATAATGCCGGACTTTCTCGTCGTCCAACGCGACGCCGAGGCCGGGGCCGGATGGAGGGCGGAGGAGCAGGCCATCGGGCGCGAGCGGTTCCGCGAGCAGGCTGTCCGACAAGCGCGTGACGAATGAGGGCCAGGTGATCGCGGGCAGCGCGACGGCGACATGAGCGGCAGCGGCGGCGAGCACGTCGTAATAGACCGCGAGGGATAGGGCAATGC